>JALWEA010000203.1 GCA_027039465.1 Calditrichia bacterium
ATATTCTTCGGCGCCCTTTTCCATTTTATTGGTCAAATCTTCCATGAAATAGCTGCCGGCCCATGGATCGATTGTGTGCGGCACGCCGGTTTCGTAAGCCAAAATTTGTTGGGTACGCAAAGCGATTTTCACCGCTTTCTCGGAGGGCAGCGCCAACGTCTCGTCCATGGAATTGGTGTGCAGACTTTGCGTTCCGCCCAAGACCGCAGCCAAAGCCTGATAAGCAACGCGTACGATGTTGTTTTCGGGCTGTTGCGCCGTTAAAGTGCAGCCCGCCGTTTGCGTGTGAAATCGCAGCATCCATGAGCGTTCTTTTTTTGCGCCGTATTTATTGCGCATACGTTTGGCATAAATGCGACGTGCGGCTCGGAATTTGGCAATTTCTTCAAAGAAATCGTTGTGCGAATTAAAGAAGAAGGATAAACGCGGAGCAAAGGCATCGATATCCAAACCGCGCTCCAACGCAGCTTCGATGTAAGCAAAACCATCCGCCAAAGTAAATGCCAGTTCCTGCAAAGCCGTGGAACCGGCCTCACGGATATGGTAACCGCTAATGCTGATGGTATTCCATTGCGGCATTTCATTGGTGCAATATTCGATCATATCCACAATTATACGCATGGAAGGCGACGGCGGAAAGATGTATTCTTTTTGTGCAATGTATTCTTTGAGAATATCGTTTTGAATGGTGCCCCGCAATTTATCCGGAGAGACACCCTGCTTTTCGGCAACGGCGATGTAAAAAGCCAACAAAATAATAGCCGGCGAGTTGATTGTCATGGAGGTGGAAACCTGATCAAGTGGAATACCGTCAAACAAAATTTCCATGTCCTTCAGAGAACTCACCGAAACACCGCAAACGCCGACCTCCCCTTCGCTCCAGGGATCGTCGGCGTCACGTCCCATTAATGTGGGCAAATCAAAGGCCACGGAAAGTCCGGTTTGACCGTTTTCAAGCAGAAATTTAAAACGTTTATTGGTATCTTCGGGCGTACCGAATCCGGCAAATTGGCGCATTGTCCAAAGTCGCCCCCGATACATATTGGCGTGCACTCCGCGCGTAAACGGGTATTGGCCCGGAAAGCCCAAATCGCGGTCATAATCAAAATCTTTGAGCATATCCGGCGTTCCCAATAATTCAACGGGATCTCCCGAAGCCGTTATGAATTTGGCATCGCGCGTGCGGGCGTTTTTCACCGCTTCCTGCCAACGTTTAAAAGCTTTTTGATCCATAAAAACTCCCCCATTTCTTTTGCCAAAGCGGCTCATTTCAAATCAAGAATATTTCATACTTTTAACTTAAGGAAATAAATTTACAAAATATTGACAATTAACAAAATAACATGCGAAAATTTTTATTTAGATATTGGCCTAAACTTTGTTTATTTGTAACGCCCGGAAAAGCGCATTTACCCAAAATCACCTTGAAAAATATTACACATTATTTGTCAGAAAAACAAGGTGTTGCAAGACGAAAAACTTGTGTTTGTTTAACGTGAAAGTGTTGAATGTGTAAAGAGTTAACGGTTATGGGTTAAGTATTGGGCGTAGTTATGATGAAGAGCTGACACGTTACCCTTATCTAAATGCGGTGAATAGTTTGTAATTATGCGCTCTCTTCTGGAATATAGTCCTGCAAACTCTTAAGCGCTTTTTTGGTTTCCAATCGCAAAAGGCCCAAATTAATTTCGCTGTCGGTAATCACTACTAAAAAATATTCTTTTCCGGTGAGACGCACCATTTGAAGAATACCTTCTTCGAACTGTACGGATAATTCGTGCAAAGCCCCCAGACTAATTTGTCTACCTGTTTCGGTACTTTGCGCCAATAATTCGGAAATTACCGGCACCAACTCCGGAATGCTATATTTCCCTTTTACATCTTCCTTAACGGCGGAACCGACCGAGAAACCGTTATGATCAAACAAAGCGGCCATTAAAATATTTTTCTGTTTAACCAAATTGTTCAGAACAGATAGCAATTTTTGTTTGCGTTGTTCTTCCTTCCGTTTAAAAGAGTTATCCGCTTTTCCTTCGTCAAGGCGGCGTAATCCTTCCAAAAGAAGACTTTGCCAACTTTTGAAAATGGTCTCTTTAGGCGCTCGCTCTCCTTTGCGCAGAGTAAACGTGCCTCCTTCCCAGGAAACGATGTCGTAGAAAGCATCTTCGCCTTCCAAATTACCGGCTTTGGCATGAATGATATTACCGTCTTCAAAATAAATCACACCCTGACGGTCTTCTCTCTCAAAGAAAATGGCATTGGTTTGCCGCCCCAAACAATTCAATTGAATAAGATCACTCAGTTGAAAATCGGAAATACGGCCTTCAAATCCTTTTTTCTCTTCGATGACATTTAATATAAGCTGACGAAGTTCCTGAATTTCAAACGGCTTTTCGATGTATTTGAAACAACCGCGTTTATTGGCTTCTTCTTGAATTTCCGATGAACCGTAAGCGGTCATTATGACCACTTTGGTTTGCGGATAGTTTTCACGTACGTTGAGTAATAAATCAAGGCCGGAAATTTCAGGCATGCGAATATCGGTAATAACCAAATCGACCGGCACCTGGGCCAGTACATCCAAGGCGGCCATGGCGCTGTTCACGGCAATAAGTTCGTATTTGTCATGGTCCTTGGACAAATGTTTGGAAATCGACCAGGTTAAATCTTCTTCATCATCCACGATGAGTATGCGTTTATTGGGCATAACGTCCGTTTTCTCCCGTTTTACTGTTTTCTTTCTGCATCGATGAAAACAGGCCGCCAGCCCGTTTCCTTTTAATGCAGTAACATTAATAAGATCAGGAATAATGGTGCGCTGAACATAACACTGTCAAAGCGATCGAGTACGCCCCCGTGCCCGGGTAGTAAATTGGATGAGTCTTTAACACCGGCATCGCGCTTGAACCAGGACTCAACCAGATCACCGAACTGTCCGAAAATGCCGACGATTAAACCGGAGACCAGCGCTACCGTTAAGGTAATCGGAATAATTTGCCAAAAATAAACCCCTAAATAAACTAAAATCGCACCGACTAATCCGGCAATGGCGCCTTCCCAACTTTTCTTGGGAGAAACCCGCTCGAACAAACGATGCTTTCCCCATTTCATGCCGAAAAAATAGGCAAAGGTATCGCAAATCCAAATAGTGACAAAAATAATGATAATAAACATGCCGCCCGAATTGCCTTCGGCAGGATACATTTGAGGAAAATAGATGCGCAAATAAAGCAGCATCCCCCAGAAGAAAGTCGGGTAAATGATTCCCAACAGCGTTCCGCTTACATTCAACAGAACCGAACCATCGTTACGAAACATTTCGGCACCGATAACATACATCAATGTTAAAATGCCCAGAATAATAAGATAGGATTGTGCGCCGATGAAAATAATTGCCAATAAAATCTGCCCCAATAATATTCCAGGCCAAAAATTGGGCTTGCTGTCTTTATGTTCCAAAAGGCGATACATTTCCCATTGCCCGACCAGAGTAATAATTACCGACAATAAATAAAAATAAATCCCGCCCTTGATCAAAATAAACAATAGTAACGGAATCCCCACCACGGCAACAAGTAGTCGTAAAGAGAGATCTTTCATTTCAAAGGCTCCTAAAATTAATAAGGTAATTTTTAATTAAATGAGAATTACGCATTTCCATGCGATAATTCTTCATTCGAAAACGGTTTGTTTTTCGTAAAATAAAAGTTAGTGAAAAAGGACAAAGGTTGCAAAAACAATGATTGTCGAAAAATGGCAAGAAAGTAAATTTTTTTCAAAGATAGGAATTCTAAAGCAGAGATGCCTTCGTTAAAATTTAAGCCAATTCCCCCGCCTGTTCGTACAAAGTGAAAAAGTCGTGTTTTTCCAGCTCGCTGTCAATTTCATCTTCCCGTGTGCGTACGTCCCAAAAATCCATACCGATTACTTCCATCTGCAAATAGCGAACGATGTTGTTCAATAAAACCGACAAAATCAGTACTTCTTTCTCGCCGAACTTTTCCACTTTCGAAAAATCCACTTTAAGTTGCGGTTGTACTTGAAATTCAAACAAATTCTCGTAATCAAATAGGTTGCGTAGCTTATGTAAGCTTTTATTTAATGCAACCTGAACAGAGCGAGATCCCGAAAATTTGATGAATTCTTTGAATTTTTTTCGAAAATATTGTTCGAAAGCCCTTGCTAATCGTTCGGTTTCTTTACTACGCACCGGTAAAT
>JALWEA010000204.1 GCA_027039465.1 Calditrichia bacterium
GTTGCCGTGGGAGTTTCTCATAAAATTTGATTTAGATCAATGACCGAATATAAATTTATGAGGATAATACACAACGTGATTCATGTTTCGGAAAAACTTAACAATAAATTCAATCTTTAACTTTGCACAAAAAACAGTGTTTCACCAATCAAAGGAGAACGCCATGAAGCGTTACATTTTCTTAACTTCAGCTTTGTTCATTATGGCTGCCTTAATGGTTTCCTGCGGTGGCTCTCAAAAGGCCGCTGTCGCCAATCCCGATATGGAAACCATTGCCGATCCGTTTCAGGATCTGACGGATATGGCCAATCAGATTATTCAGGCCGGTGGGGTGGCTGCCGTGGGACAAGGCCAATCTTCTCGTATGGATTTGGCCAGGAAAAAAGCAGTTACCGATGCTCAGGGACAATTGGCTGAAATTTTTAATTTGAAGGTTCAGAAATTAAAGAAAAATTTTCAGGAAGAAATCGGCAGCGCTGACGATTCCGAAATCAACGAGGCTTTCAGCACGGTTACCAAGACCTTGACTAGCCAAATTTTGCGTGGTGCGGTTACCAAAAAAGTCAAGTACATGCGCGACAAGAGTACCGGTAAAATTACGGCGGCAGCGGTTGTGGCTATTGAACCGAACGTTTTGAACAAATCGATTCTTGATGAAATGAAAGCCAAACGTCCGAAATTGTACGAGCGTTTCCGGGCAAGCAAGGCTTACGAAGAATTGAAAAATGAAATGAAAGATTACGAAAAACAGCAGAATCAAGGCTATTAATCCAAAAACTAACATAGATAAAGGGAGGAAACCATACCTCCCTTTATTGTTTTTAAGCGTTCATGAAAACAATTCTGATATTTGCATGGTTCATTTTACTTTCCGTACCTGTCTTTGGCTTAAATCGCTATCCTGAGTGGTTTTTGTTTCCTAGGAAATATCCGAAAGTTATTACGGGTTATTCCTATTCCGGAAATACGGCGGAATTCGACGCCGAAAACATGTACTGCGCTTACCGTTCCTGCGTGGTTTATGGAACGCTGGAAATTTACCAGGATCCGCAAAATAACGAATGGTTAAAAAATTCGGATTACTACTATTATTTTTCTCCGGATTCGGTTCAGAAAATACACGGGCATTTAGTGGAGCTGGACTCGTTTGCAACCGAGATCATTACCGGAGACTATATTGCCGCTTTTGAACTGCCGCCGGTTGACAGCACGTTTGAAAGTCCGTGGATTGAAGTTAGTACCTTGCCAAAACCCGATTGGTTAGAAAAAGCGTTTTGGCAGGATGAAACTTATTATTACGGGGTGGGACTGTACACTTCCACCGGCAACGAAAACGATGCCTGGAAAACAGCGGAAGAACAAGGAATTTTTGCCATTTTAACCAATCTGGCGGTGGCCGTTTTCAAACTACGTCAGACGGAACAAAATGCCGATGAAAGCAGCGCTTCCATGATGGAAATTTCCTTTTTAAATTTGCGGTACCTTCTCAATAATATCAAAATACTCGAACGCTACCCGGACAATGAAAATCAAGTTTATTACACACTCGTTCGCATTCCTAAACAGGACGTTCACACACCGATGTTGGGCAAATAGCAGGGAAGTCTTATCTTTTTGGAGGAGAAAGGGGCATGTGGAAATTTTTACTAAGTTTAATGCTTTTGTTTTCCTTTGTTTATAGCTACGATTTCAAAATTACCGTTAAATGGGACGAAATGGCTATGAACGGGGAAGCGGAAGCGGTTCTGCAATATTACCACGATGGCAAAGTGGAAACCATTCGCGGTAATTTGGACAAACCGTCCAGCGACGGAAATGTTTTGGTTAATCGTACATTAACCGGGGGCTCGCAAGAATTTATTATCAAAAATGCCAAAGGGTATCTGTTTAATATTTGGGTGGTGAACGATTTGATGGATGAAGAGTTCGCCCAGGAAGAAGATTATATGACCCTTTCCAATGCCCATGTGCAAGTATGGGTGGAAGACCGTTTGAATCACGGTGGATTTCAAATTAAGCTACCGGAAAACACACCTGGACTTGTGTTTAGGGCCGGTGCCATCGTGGACGGACATTTTTACAAATTTTTTGAGGTTTTCAAGAAAAAGCGTATTTACGATGTTACGATTATCGATGCGGTAACGGGCAAACCTTTGCCAGGCGCCACTGTTTCCGTGAAAAATCAGCAAACCGGTGAAACCGTGGCCATGGGGCAGACCAATGCCAAGGGTAATTTTATGACGCCGGTGGAATACGGCGCTTATGACGTATTGTTCGGCAAACAGGGTTACCTGGAAGCCAAGCACGAATTTAAAATGGGCATTGACGAACTGCCGGTTTCCATGAATTTTGCTTTGACGCCCGTTGTGAACGAATACCGCATCGTTTTAACCTGGGGCGCTTTTCCGCCGGATTTGGATGCTCACTTGAGCGGGCCCAAACCGGATGGCGGCATGTTTCACATCTGGTGGCGTAATAAAGTGTTAATTGGCGGGAAAAACTTTTTGGATCGCGATGATCAGCATTCTTACGGGCCCGAAACCATCACTATTTACAAACCGGCCCGCGGCGTTTACACTTATGCCGTTCACAACTATTCCGGCCGCAACCAACGCCATAGCCTGGATTTGTCCTATAGTCAGGCCCACGTGGATGTGTATGCCGACGGCCGATTGCAGGCCAGTTTTGACGTGCCTCGCAGCAAACCTGGCAATGTGTGGGAAGTATTCAAAATCGATCAAAACATGCAGATCGTGCCGGTTTACCAGATGTACGATGAGACGGACAGCAGAAATGTGATTCGTTGAGGGTTAAGGGTTGAATTGTTGAATGGTTTATTGGTTGAATGGGGAAAATCGTTATTCGTATATCCGTTATCCGTTATCCGTTATTCGGATGTAGGTTGAATGGTTGATTGGTTAAATGGTTGAATGGTTCAAAGGGAAAAATCGTTATTTGTTAAGGCCTGTCATTGCGCACGATCCCGCGTTGACAAAAGCCTGTCATTGCGAGGCCGGGAACCATGGTATGCGCCACGGATTGACATGAGGCCAAACCTGTCATTCTGAGCGCAGCGAAGAATCTCCTCCAAACCAGCAACGGACGTAAGAGATTCTTCATTCCGCTTCGCTCCATTCAGAATGACAGCCCACCACATGTCAATAGTAGTCCCGATTTATCGGGAGGTGGCAATCCCTAACACTATTAAGCCACTTTCACAACAATAGGCCTGCGCTGCTTTGGAAGGGATTGCTTCGTCGCTTCGCTCCTCACAATGACAGCACAAATGTCATCGTAAGGAGTGAGCGCAGCGAGTAAGGAGAAATGCTCAAAACCATCTTGTTGAAAAAGAATCTGTTGGCGTTTCATCAAAATATGGGAGGGAGACTATGAAAAAGCATATCTTTTTTTTACTTATTTTTCTAAGTGTTACTTCTATGAAAGCCCAAGACAGTTCAAAGGTGAAGGTAGGTTTGGGAATAACAATTGTTGACATTAAAGATTTGACTAATACATTTTATGCATATCAATCCCTTGTGCCGAATTTTACTTTACCTATCATAATTGATAAAATAAAAATTGCTCCTTCATTTGGATATTATAATAGTAATATTAAATATACACCTAAACTGGAAACGAAAGACAATGAAACTCGAAAATTATCAGAATCTAATATACATATCGGATTAGGCGTTTTCTATATATTCAAGATTTCTCATTTATCAATATATTGTGGTTCGCACTTTATCTATATTATATCTAAAGAAAAAGAGACTCATAAAAAGTACAATGATACGGAAAACGGACATGGCTATTCAATTGCACCGGCAATAGGCTCAGAATATTTTTTTAATAAACATTTTAGTATAGGCGGTGAATTACAATTCAAATATATTCAACTAAAAAGAGAACAAAACTCCGGTAATTATTCCGATGATGATTTATATTTCATTTCTTACGGAAGTTTTGTAACCAGAACACTATTAGTTTTAAGATTCTATTTGTAACTGAAATGCCAACAATCATGCACCGGAATTTGCCATCCGCTTGCTTCGGGCACGGCGTGGGCATGAATTAGTATTTTGGAAGTTTATTTAAGCGTGTCAAATCTGATGGTGTGCAGGCTGTTCAACTACGGAGAAATTACTCGGCAACCGGAAGTAATCTTTCAAATTATCGGGCACAATACTATTTCAATTCAACAATTTACCAAATG
>JALWEA010000205.1 GCA_027039465.1 Calditrichia bacterium
ACCGGGAACAGTTACACTTTGGCGAGGGCTACAGCGACTTGATACAGCCACAGAGATGTATGTAATTTTCACATCTTCTTCTCGAGACGGCCCATAGCCCACGGTGCTTTGTGTGTATAAAGCTCAGTCTATCGAAGAGAGGGGGAGGTAATCCGTTGAACACTATGGGGTTATCCATGAATAATGGATAGGGTGAAATCAGCGCAAAAATATTTTAAAAAGGATTATGTCCTTTATTCCAAAAAAATCTATTTAAGCTATTAATTTTCCATCAAACGGAAATTATTGCGTTACAACCCACCCCCTTCCACCTCCCTGTTGAAAATCCCGAGTATCGGGGCTACCGCAGGTGAGGGGAGTCAGGGAGAGGGGTGGGCCAAAAAGAATGCATTTTTTACCACAAATTTCCGAGTTAAGGACATAATCATTTTTTAAAATTGAGAAAATCCATAAATCACTGCTTTTTTTCAAAGATTTCGATTTAATATTTCTTTTTCATTTTCCAAAGTTAATTTTAAAAACGGTGTTTCGTCTTTAAAAGTAATTCCGGCAACTTCAAAACCGTTGTCCGTTGCTTTTTCCACAATGTCTTGCAAAGGGTAAGTACCCTGTTGCGTGCCCACCTGATACAGTGACCGTTGCAGGCAGTCCCATTCAAAGCACCATGGGAATGCGGTAAATGTTTGAATTTTTTTGTTTGGCTCAAGCTCATTTAAGCGCCGAATTTTGCCGTCATCGTCCATTTCCACTTGCCAATTTTGACCGATCGGCTTTGTGCTAACGAGCGGCAAGCAGCCAACGGAATTTCCGTTATTTTGGCATTGAATTAAAGCGCGGATGGTTGGCTTATCCATGAAAGGCAGACCGGCCGGACTCAGCACCACATTCCCTTCGAAGCCCTTGAACCAATCTTCGGCCCACAGAACGGATTGACCGAAATCGGAGACAGAGTCAACGATAAGCCATTCGATCGAATCGGGAACCACTGTTTGCAGCATTTGTTTTTGCTTTTCCGTAGCCAACAGTCCGATGGCTTCGATTTCAGGGATTTGCAGCGCCTGCAACGATCGGGAAATAACGGGTTTTCCTTTAAACGATTTGAGCGCCAATGATTCATTCTCAACCCAAATGAGCGCTCTGGCTTTCTCCTGGGTTTTATTGGTATTTTGGGACATGGTCGGTTTTCTTTGTATTTTTAGTCTTCGTTATCCGTATAACCGTGTATCCGTATATTCGGGTATCCGATAATCGTAATATGTCAGTCCTGCGGTTCGGGTTCTTTGCTTAGTGCGCTGAACATCTCTTTTAATTCGGGCCATCCTTTGATCAAAATTTTTAACGACAAATAAGTGAACGATAATACCGAAAACAACACCACAAGCAGCCAAAATATTTCCCAGAATTTCATTTTGCGATCTCCTTAGTTTTGGCCGGACTGATTACATTGTGCAACCATGAACCGACAATCATGCCAATAAATGCCAATAAAAAGCCGCCCCAGCCCATGGAAGACGTCCAGCCTTCGATTAATTTTTGAGGCAAGACCAAATAGAGAATGGGCGGAATCATTCCAAGTGTAATGGCTGTGTAGGCTCCGCCGGAACGCGCCTTTTTCCAGTAAATACCAAAAGCAACGCCCATGATTACACCCGGGATGAAAAGCATTCCGGTCATATTGAGGTAAAAATACAGGTAGCCTTCGATTTTGTGGAAAAGCGACCACCAAATAATAAAAATCATAACCGCTGCCATGGTAATGCGGCTGATGATTAATTGCGTTTTGTTGCTTAATTCCCGCTTTAAAATAAATTTTAATATGGAACCGATAATATCCTGCGAAACGACCGAACTCCAGGAAAGCAAATAGCTGGAATAGGTGGACATGGAAGCAGCTAACAATCCGGCGAAGATGAGTCCCAAAATGCCTTTGGGTACAATTTTAACCACTAATAAGGGCAAGGCTTCCAAAGAATTAATTCCTTTGCCAAAATAGGCCAGGGCAATTACCCCCCAAAAAATCGGTAAAACGGCACGCGACAAAAACATTAAGCCCGACCATGTGTAAATTTTTTGGCCTGTTTTGGAATCTTTGGAAGAAAACAAGCGCATGGAAATGGCTTGCCAGCCGACCAGTAATGAAATCCACAATAAAATTTGCCAGACGAGAAAACCTATTCCGAAATCACTCGTCCAGGCCGAAGGGAAAAACGGATTGAATCCTTTGAGACCGATATTGGTATCGACGGCGCTTACGATTTGGCTCCAATCCACTTTAAGCACGCCAACCACCGTAATGAAAAGCATTCCGAAGCTGAGTAAGGCGTATTGAATGTAATTGGTAATAATCACCGAAACCATGCCGCCGACCAAGGTGTAAATCAAGACCACCGTGAGCATGACGACCATGGTAACGAGTAAGTAATTTTGCGGAATGCCTGTAACAATGTTGATGAATTTGGCCTCGACACCGGGGAAAACGCCGAAGTTAAGAATACCACCAATGGCCATAATGATTCCGATATAAAAACGGACACCTTTGCTAAATCGGCGAGAAAAATATTCCGGAATGGTCATAATCTTCATTTCGAGCAAAGGTTTGATGATAAATCCGGTTTTACCGAGAAACCAATAGGCGATCAAAGGTGGAAAGGCGGCCATAAGTCCGACAAAGCCGGCTTTGTAACCCAATTCGGCATAGTAGATGTAAGTAATCATGCCGATTTCAGTACACATCAGGGAAATGAGCCCTAAGTTAAAGCCCATGGAACGACCGGCAACCAGATAGTCGCTAATCCCTTTGACGTATTTTTGCACTAACGACCCAGAAAAGAAAACGACAAGGATGTACAATAAAATCACCGCAATATCAAAATAGCTGAGATTCATTTAAAGTTCCTTCTTTGTTTATGATTCTTCAAGGTTTTTCCGAATAAAGCATCCTCAAAAATCCGTTTGTAAAATAAGACGCGTCATGCGATTGTAATTTCCGGCTGCAGGCATTTGAGATGCACGGATAAATGCGTCGTTATTTTTAGCTTCAATTCCCAACAGTCCTATTTCTGCAAGCGGTTTTTTGTACAGATTCCAAATGCTCAGTTGCCCGTGTGGCATCGGTTCGCTTGCGTATGTAATCTTAAAATCCAAAAGCTGCCTGATGATTTTGTTCGGGTACGAGAATCCAATACCCCAATCCTTCAGCCCTTTTTTGACCGTTGCCGCAATTTATGGTCTGTTTTGTTTCTATTCAATTTAAAAAAATCCGCAATTAAAAAGAAATTGAGCAAAATTGTCCATTGCCCCTATTACTGATTCGAAATTGTGTCCGCTTGAATATGTACGGCGATTCCGGTTAGAGGTACCGTAAAATTTTCTCCGGTTAAAATTCCACAGTATTCCAAAAATAAATTCGGCAATAGCGTCAGTCGCAATCTTTTTGCTATTGTTTGAGGGTTCAAGAGTTCGGTAAAAGCAACCATCAATTTCATTAAAAACAAATTTGTAGAAGAACTGTCACTTAGATTCCAACAATCCAAAGTCTCCATCGTTTAAAAGCAGACCATCCATATATTAAAGAACAAGACTGATTGCTATCAGTCAGAATACGAAATGGGGGCGGACTGATAGCTATCAGTCCGCCTTTGGGAATTTTAGTTGAATTTTACATTAAAACAGCCTTATTTTCTTTTTACCTAATTATCCGTAAAAATAACTCGGACATGCTTATGTTTAATGCACGACATAAGCCAGCGCCTAGACTTAAAGGCTATGATTACAGTCAGGACGGTTTGTATTTCATTACCATTACCACAGAGCGTTTTGTCTCCTATTTCGGCAAAGTACAAAAAGGCAAAATGATTTTAAATCCCATTGGAAAAATTGTTCAGGGCGAATGGCTCCGAACATCTCTTTTGCGGAGTCATGTCAAGCTTCATGATTTTCAAGTAATGCCCAATCATTTTCACGCTATTATTGAAATACATGAACTTCCGTTGCCAGGTACCGAAAAATTTTCTCCGGTTAAAATTTCGCCGTATTTTAAAAATAAATTCGGCGGTAGCATAAGTCGAAATCTTTTTGCCATCGTTCGAGGGTTCAAGAGTTCGGTACGGGCAACCATCAATTCCATTCAAGACAAATTTGTATTTGAATGGCATGAGAGTTTTTTGGATCATGTTATTCGGGATGATAAAGAATACCAGCGCATTGTCA
>JALWEA010000206.1 GCA_027039465.1 Calditrichia bacterium
CCCATTTCCCAAAACGACATACAAAAGGCCAAAATCCGCACCATGGATTGCATGGATTGCCACAATCGGCCTTCGCACCAATACAAAACGCCTTCTTATTTTATCAATGAAGCCATAGCGGCTAATGATATTCCACAAAGCCTGCCGGAAGTAAAAGCGCAAGCCATCGATATTTGTGATCAGGCCAAAGATTTTTCTACCATGGATTCCGCTTTGGCTTTTATTGATTCTTCAATGAACGCCTATTACAGCGAAAATTATCCGGATTTGGTGAAAACCAAACCGGAATTGATTTCCCGGGCCGTTCAAGGAATTAAAAAACATTTTTCCAAAAATATTTTTCCCGATATGCGCGTTAAATGGAGTGCCTATCCGAGCCATATCGGTCATACGGAATTTAACGGTTGTTTTCGCTGCCATAACGATCAACATAAAAGCGAACAGGGACAGGTGATCTCCAAGGATTGTAATTTATGCCATTTGATTTCGATGCAAGGTAAAGACGGAGCAATGGAATATGCCCGGGCAGGGCAGGGGTTGCCATTTAAGCATCCCGCGGATATTGATGAGGAATGGAAAACGAGCTTATGCACGGATTGCCATACCGGTCTGGCGCCGTAAGTGTTTTTAAGCTGAGGTGGGAATAATTCGAATTTAAATGATATCGAGAGGTCGGGAAAAATGCTGTCGCGGTCTCTACTCGACAACCGGTTGCCTTTGACCGCATCCGGTTCCCGAGTGATTCTGTCGGATTTGTAGGACTACTACTGACGTGTGGTGTGCTGTTATTCTGAATGGAGTCCCGAGAATTGGGATGGAATGAAGAATCCCTAACATTATTCACGGCCGTTGCCACTTTGGAAGAGATTGCTTCTCCCGACCTCGTCGGGATCGCAATGGCAGGACTGGGAATCACATCAATTAACGGGCGCACGCCACCGACTGCACAAACAATGATTCCCGAATAACGAATAACGGATATACGAATAACGATTTACCATTCAACCCTTAACTCTTAACTCTTTTCACTAAATCCACGTCAATATCTTAATAATCCATGGCGCCAGCTGTGGTTCCTGAGCTTGTCATTACAGACTCTTTTTAGATTTACAACTTAATCGCACCATTTAGATCAATTAAAAATTGCATTTAAAAACATAATTAATTATATTTGAGCAATCGTTCAAATGAAACGGAAAGTTATTCTAAATGAGTGCACGTAAAATCGGACATATTTTGCTCAGCGGCATCTTTTTGTTACAGATGCTGGCTATGGCCGTGTCGTTACCGGAATTGGTGCTGTGCGTGGCCGAAGACCACGTCCGGTTGGAAGTGCAAAACGATCCGGCAACCTGCTCGCATTCTGCAACGGAAACATTGTCTATCTCCGTTTTACAACAGAATTATCATCAGGATCGGTGCAACGATATTCCGCTTTTTCAACACAGTCAGCAGGTACACCTGCAAAAGCAGCGCTTGGTTTTAGCTTTGCAAGCTGCCGTTTTACCTCCGTTTTTATTCGACAAGAACAAAACAACTGCTCGTCCTCAAATTGAGACGGCAGAGTCAGTCTCCATTTCTTCTCCGCAACATGCCCTGCGCAGTGTCATTCTCTTAATTTGATCTTTAGAGAAGCAGAGGAAAACGCCCTTTTTTCATTATTCAGGTACCTTTTTTGTTTAAGCTTAAAACGCCGATCGGGTAAATTCTAACCCAAGGCTTTTAATGGTACCGGGAATCTTTTCCTTCTGCTTTATCCCTCGGTTTTTCTTGAAATTGTCTCTAAAAAACAATCTAACCACGGAGAATGTTCAATGAAACGTTCCATCTTATTCTATCTAACAGTACTTTTAATCAGCGTTCCGTTTTCGGTTCGCTTACAGGCGCAAGAGCCAAAAGCTCCGCCATTATTGCAAACATTGGAAAAGAAGTTAGCTGCTGTTACCGCTGTAGCGCCAAGTGATACGCTTACGTTAAATCAAGCCTTACGATTGGCGTTTAAGCAAAATCCGGAACTGAAAACTTTTCCTTTGGAAATACGCGCGCGTCAGGCACAGGCAGTGCAGGCTGGTTTGTGGAAAAATCCCGAGCTGGGCATCGAAAGTGAGAATTTTGCCGGTAGCGGCGCGTTGCAGGGATTTAAATCCACGGAAACAACCATTACCCTAAGCCAACGCATTGAACTGGCCGGCAAACCTTCGAAACGCGTTTCGGTTGCCAAAAAGCAAACCGAGCTAACCCTGTGGCAATACCAAAGCCGAAAATTGGATATTTTTACCCGTGTGGTGATTGCTTTCAATAAGGTCTTGGCCGCTCAGAAAGAAGTGGCTTTACGTAAGGAAATTCTGTCGCTTAATCAGGAATTTCAGGCACAAATTGCCAAAAGAGTAGAAGCCGGGCGAACTTCTCCTGCCGCTTTAGCAAGGGCACAGGTTGAAACCGCCCGCGCACAGGTCACTTTACTTGCCGGACAGAACCGATTGATTGCAGCTAAAAAAGAATTGTCCGTGCTTTTGGGCGGCAAAGAGCTTTCCTTTAAAGGCGTTCAGGGGCGCCTGGAAGCTACAATCGCTCTCCCATCGTTGAATAAACTGCAAAAGCTCTTGGATCAAAATCCGCGACTTGCCCTGTGGGAATCGGTCAAGTCACAACGTAAAGCACTTTATGCCTTAGCTAAAGCTCAGGCCATTCCCGATCCGCAAATTAGTTTAGGCTGGCGACGTTTAAACGAAAGCGATGATCAGGCCTGGGTCGCCGGACTTAGTCTGCCTTTGCCTTTATTCGACCGCAATCAAGGTGCCGTGCAAGAAGCACGTATCCGCATTAATCAAACCGAATTGCAAAAGCAAACGGAACGCCTGGTCTTACAATCGCAACTACAACAGAATTATCAAAGCTTAGTTACGGCGCAGCAGATGATCCGCACTTTAAAGAACCGAATTATTCCGCAGGCACAGCAGGCCTTTACTACGATAAACCAAGGTTACCGACAGGGTAAATTCGGATTTTTGGATGTGCTGGATGCCAGGCGCACCCTATTCTCGGCACGACAAAATTATGTGCAGCAATTGGCCGAGTTCCAAACAATCCGGGCACAAATCGAGAATTTGATTGCCCAATCGTTGGAGACGGTTGATTAGGAACTTGGAATTGGGAATTGGGCTATTTGCCTAAAGGTGAAAATTAAAAACAAAATAATGAGGAAAAATAAAATGAAAAAAAATAAAGTATTTTTACCGCTCATCTTAATAATCATTTTCTCCGCTGCAATTTGGAGTTGCGGCTCAGGTCAGGAATCCCACGAAACTGCCAAAGAGACAACGGAAGAACATCACGATGAAGAACAAATCGTATCCATTTCACCGGAAGAAATGAAAGAATTCGGTGTGGAAACTGCGGTTGCAGGTTCGGGTCTGTTACAGGTTCATGTTACTTTACCCGGCGAAGTGGTCATTCCGCCGGATAATTTGGCGCACATTCACCCGCGTTTTCCGGGCATTGTTAAAGAAGTCCGCAAGACGGTTGGGGATCGGGTAAAAAAGGGTGAAGTTCTGGCCATTATCGAAAGCAATGAAAGCATGTCCGATTATGCTTTGAAATCCCTTATCGATGGTACGGTGATTGAAATGCACATGACGCGCGGCGAAATGGTTGATGATGATCAGCACGGTTTTGTTGTTGCCGATTTAAGAAAAGTATGGATTTATCTGCAAGTATATCAAAAAGATTTACCGTACGTACACAAAGGGCAAACCGTCCTGATTTCCGCAGGTAAAGGCATGCCCGAAGTGAAAGGCACCATTAGTTACATTGCGCCGGTCATCGACGAAATTACGCGCACGGCCGAGGCTCGGGTGGTACTGCCTAATTCCAATGGATTGTGGAAGCCGGGCTTGTTTGTGACCGGGCGGGTTGTCACGGAAAAAATAAAAGTAAATCTAGCCATACCAAAAACGGCGCTGGAAAACCTGAACGGAAAAACCGTGGTTTTTGTTCGTGAAGGTGCCGGTTTCAAACCGTTGCCCATTCACATTGGCCGTGAAAACGATTCGTTGGTTGAAGTTGTACACGGCTTGAAACCAGGCCAAACTTATGTTAGCAAAAACGGATTCATTCTAAAAGCGGAACTGCTGAAAAGCGAATTCGGTGACGACGAACATTAATCGGAAATCGGCCACCGAAACC
>JALWEA010000207.1 GCA_027039465.1 Calditrichia bacterium
GATTGCAAACTTACCAATTTTTTGGCCGTATTCCCCGGCATCGACATGATAAATATAAACGCCGTAGGAGATTTCCAATCCCTCGCTTGATAGCAAGTCCCAAGGTTCGGTACCGTTCAAAAGAGTATCATCGTGCTTGATTTCTCGAATCAATTCACCGGCCAGTGTATAAATCTTAATAGTACATTTGGGCGGCAAATTGACAAAGTAAATACGACGTTCACCACGACCGGCGCTAAATACGGAGGGAGGAGGCACCTCATAACTGGAAGCCACAACATACGGATTGGGAATAACCGCTACCTTTTCCATAAAGTCTTTTTTAGCTTTTTCCTTATCGATTTTATTAGGTTCGGTGTCAATCGTATAATGGTCTATGCCTTCAAAAGGTTTGGCAATAAAAATTTTAATTACATCTCCGGGCTGCGGATTTATCGCAGTACCGGCAGGTTGTTTAAACTCAACCATCCATGAACCTTTTGGAGCACCATGGACATAAACAATCGGTACTATTCTATCTGTCACGTCAACGGTATCGTTGCTATTTTTATCGTAATAAATAAAATCCATCTGCGTATTGTCCGTCGTATTCCAGACCTGAAAATTCACCGGTTTCGGGCCTACAAGGACGGATGTATCTGCAACATGGTCAAAAAAGCGAATTTCAAGATCACGAGGTATCCGCACACCGCCACGGAACAGACTAACCTCAAGCGATAAATTGCCCTTACTTCCTTCCGCCCAACCGGTTAACGAATCCACAATCGTAATAACCGGTTCATCAAAAATACGCCCGATCATTCCGTCAAACATTACGGGTTCGCCATCCAAATGCGTAAAATTTCTGAGAACCGTATCTCCTTTGGTCGTATTAACAATGGTGATGGCTGTTTTGGAAAAACTACTGTCATCAACCGAAACTTCATAGTGGCTTTTTTCGATGACTCTGGGATCAACCACCTTAAACTCGAGCTTCGAGGTAGAATAGCCGCTTTGGTGCGTTACGGTAATTTGAGGGTCGGTATAACCAGGAACGCGCGGGGTGGGCATAACGCTGACCATATTTTTACCCATAAACTTACCGGATTCGACCGGAAGGATCCCTTTGGATACATAACCCGAATCATAAGCGGTTACCGCGTAGTAATAGGTAACTCCATTAATAACATTTTTATCGGTAAAGGTATGCACCAATCCCGTATTTTTGCCCAAGTTGAATTTAACGCCATCTTTATCAATCGGGAAAAGCCCCTCTTTATCATCAATTTTATCATACTGTGCCAAAGGTTTAAATCCGACTTCTTTACCGTAAGCATCGGTGATCACTTCTCCCCAAGTTTGACCTTTGTCCGTGCTTTTATAAATTTTGTATCCCTCAAAATCATGAACCTGAAAAAATTCATCAAATGAGTTTTCGGAGCTCGTATCCCAATACAAGGTTACTTCGCCATCACCCGGAACGGCTTTGACAATGGGAGGATCCGGCGCTTTGGTAAATTTGTAATTCCGGTCATATATTTCTTGTGCGATATCGGCATTGGCATATAAATCATCCTTCCCTTTGCCCATAATAATGGCAATGGAAAAGCGCTGTACTTGCCCGGGATCCAAAGAAAAATAACCGGAACCGAACAAGAAAACATTGTCCTTTTCCTGCGCTATATTCGTGAACGTGCCCGGTTTTAAATTCCGCCACATCACATCATCGTTACTCGGGGTTCCATCGACGGTACCGTAAATGGGAGCGGCCATACTCGTTAAGCCCAATTCATCCCCCAAAGAATCTTTTGGACTTTCCAAAAACTTAAAGCCCAACCAGCCCAAGTCTGACCAGGGAATACCGTAATCATTACTCGAGCCTTCTTTATCCCACGAATAGACCATATTGTAATCTCTGTCAAATCCGGCATAATCGTCGCTAAAATCTCCCGGGCCGCCGATATGAGGATCGCCAAACATCGCAGCCACGACCTTATCCAACCGTTTGTCACTTACATTTTCGATTTCAATAATATAAAAGATGATGTCTTCCGCCAAAGAGGCCGAAAATTGCATTAACCGGCAGGTCAATTTTACGCCCAAACCTCTGCGCGAAGAATCGTTGATAAAAGGATAATATTCGAATTCCGCATTATCGCGATCATCCATAGCCCAATAGGCTTCCAAATCCGCCGATACTTGACCCAACGTATCCACACCGGGCCACAAAAATTTATCAAAATCCGAAGTATAATTTATATTATAAAACGGATTTTCAGGGGACGGATTTTGCGGCCAGGTATCCGGATTGTTACTCATGGCCGGGGTTTTGGCATTGGTATTTAAATATTGAGGCAACGGTTGCCATCCCCAAACTTTACCGTCCGGTGAACGGTCACCGCCGTCGATCAAGGCTTCCGAAATAATGGGAATCGTATCGCCATGAACATCAACCACAAGGGCGCCGATCATCGGGCCGAATTCATAAGCATAGCCATGCCCGCTTTCTTTCGGCCATTCGATCGAGGGCTCCGTATTCGGTCGCCCAACCGATCCGTAATTATAAAATACCGTACGAATTTTATTTCCGTCCATAATACCTTCGCGCCGATCGGCAGCACCGGCTGATTTTAATAACTGGACACGATGATTCCAATGTTCCCATTTTTCCCATTCTTCTTGTGTCCAATATTTCATTCTCTTGTTCGTTCTAAAGGGATTTTGAGCCATGCCTTGTATGGTAAAACCCGTCAATATTAAAACCGCTATGATCCAAGAGAATGATTGTGCCCGTTTTAAAATTTGTTTCATGTAGACATTCCTCCAAAAATTTTAAAATCCCAACTAAAAGCCAAATTCAAAACCGACATAAATTTCACGAGGTTTGTAAAACCAATGCGGTCTTCTTTGCCAATCGGGATCAAATTCGCCGCCATAAAGTCCCAGACCATACGTTGCACGACCGGTAGCATCCCAAACATATTTTTCATTTAAACGATCAAATAAATTGTAGACTTTGGCATACACCGAAAAGATGTAATCCGTTTTACCGACGGTCATTTTAAAAGACTTTTTGGCGTTTAAATCGAATTTAATAATCGGTATTTTGCGCGCACTGTTTTCTTCGGCGATTTTTACGATTTCATTGGCGCCTTGCGGTGTGTAGGGATATCCGGATTCGATGCGTCCGATCATACTTACCAACCAATCATTGGGTTTACCAATGCTCCCGTTAATACGTAATGTATGGGTTTGATCCCAACTCAACGGGACGATTTTTTTCAGATTTTCCAATTTCAGGCGGTAATTACGCACCCGCTGCGTTGGATTGGATTCGTTCCCTTCGGCAATTTGATAGGTATAATCAATGGTAGCCGAAAAGAATGATGAAAATCGTTGTTCCAGACTAAAGTTGACTCCGCGAACGCGCCCATAATCGCGATTAACAAAAATACCATAAGCATCCGTATTGGGAAGCAGAACAATATCTTGACCGATAATATTACGCATATCACGTTGGTAAATCTTCAAATAGGCAGCCAAGTCTTTGCTGAGTTGTTGCTCTACGCCAACTTCATAGCTGATGGTTTTCTGCGGTTTCAATCCGGGATTACCCATGCTGGTTGCAATCAATCCCGGCTTTACTTTATTATTGTAGTCTTGGTACAAATAAGTATAAGGCGGTAATTGAAAGAAGTGCCCATACGAGAAAAACAGCTTACCCGTGGATGAAATGGGAAAAGCAAATGCAATTCTCGGACTGATTTGATAAAACGGTTTAACCTTTTTGTACCAATAGGTTTCTCTTTCGGCCAAAGTTACAATCGGCTCACCAGGATCCTGGATACCGTTGTTTTCACCCTGATCATGTGTGTTAGGAATGCCGTCCATTCCGTAATCTTTCCAGATATTTTCATTTTTAATGGGTTTATTAATATCCGGATCCGTCGGATCGCGCAAGACACGGCCATTCGGATCAAAATAATCAAAACGCAAACCGACGTTGATGACCATATCTTTCAATTCAACTTTATCCTGAATGTAGTAGGAAAATTCCGTCGGGTGGCGATGCCATTTATCGTTTGTGTAGCCTTGCAGTTCAATCGTGTTGCCTGGAATACCGTCGCCGTTGTCATCTCTGGCTTCGCTCCAAACACCGTTGCGATCAATATCGGTAAAGGGTTCGCCGGGATCCCAAACAC
>JALWEA010000208.1 GCA_027039465.1 Calditrichia bacterium
GTCAAAGGAATTTGAATGAGCTGCCGTTTAGTGCAACCATAAAGAAGAATATTTCGAATTTCAAAGAATTTACCGACGTTCCCTTTCCTTTTAACAACCGATTTTTACTTTTGTCGGGCCGGGTTATTGAATTCAAGCCGACGCAAGAAAACGAAATTAATAAGCGCTTGTTTTTGATTATCGTGCGCGACTTCACCAGTCAAAAAGAATTGGAAGAAATGCGCAGCAGACGCAGCAAATTAGTGGCTATGGGCGCTTTGGCTAGCCGGGTAGCGCACGAAATCCGCAACCCTTTAAACGGTATTGCCATGTTAGCGCAACGGTTGCAAAAGGAATTTAATCCCACGGAAAACGAATCCGAATATCAGCAGATGACCGAAGCAATTCGCAAAGAAACGCAACGCATTAACGCCATTGTACAGTCCTTTTTGCTTTACGCCAAAACCCCGAAAATGCATTTTAAAACCATTTCACTTGATACTTTTTTACGTGATTTACAGCCGGTATTGCAGGCTGCCGGGAACAACCCGTTGCAACTGTCATTGGATTCCGAAGCCGATGTGCGTATCGATCAGGATCAAATGAAACAGGTGCTCATTAATTTGGTTAAAAATGCCATGGAAGCTTCGCCGGAATCGGCACCGATTACCATCCGTACGGAAAGTAAAGATCACAAAGTGCATTTAATCGTTGAAGACAACGGGCCGGGAATTCCTAGAGAAATTCAGGAGCGCATTTTCGATCTTTATTTTACGACTAAAAATGACGGCGCCGGATTGGGATTGAGTATTGTGGAAAAAATCATTCAAAGCCACGGCGGCACCATTCGCGTTGAAAGTCCCTATTCGGTCAACGGTCAAACCGTGCGCGGCGCCCGTTTTATTATCGAATTGCCGCGGGTAGATCATAAGGAGCAGGTATCATGAAACCATTCACCATTTTAGTCACCGACGATGAAAAAATACAGCGTGATTCACTAGCCGGTTTTTTAAAAAAGAAGGGGTACCACGTATTAAGCGCTCCCGATTTTGATACGGCCTTTCGTCTAGTCAAAGAAAATACGGTTGACGTTCTTTTAACCGATGTGAAAATGGGCGCACGAAGCGGTTACGATTTGCTCAAAGCGGTAAAGGAATTGAATCCCGAAATCACGGTTATTATTATGACGGCTTACGGCAATGTGGAAGAAGCGGTGGCCGCCATGAAAAACGGCGCTTACGATTACCTGACCAAACCGTTGGATTTGGATGAGGTTGAGTTATTAATTCATCGCGCCGTACAATTTAAACTGCTGAAAAGCGAAAATGAACAGCTACGACAAACTTTGGCCGAGCGTCATCGTTTTAACAACATCATTACCAACAGCCCTCTAATGGAAGAGGTGCTGAACATTGCTGCCCGATCGGCCAACAGTAAAACTTCCGTTTTAATTGAAGGAGAAAGCGGAACCGGTAAGGAGTTAATTGCCCGGGCCATTCATTTTGCAAGTCCGCGCAAAGACAAGCCGTTGATTGTTGTGAACTGTGCGGCTATCAGTGAAAATTTAATCGAAAGTGAACTGTTCGGGCATGAGAAAGGCGCTTTTACCGGGGCGATTCAGGCACGGCGAGGCAGAGTGGAAGAAGCGGACGGAGGAACCCTCTTTTTGGATGAAGTAGGTGATGTTCCGCTTTCGGTACAGGTAAAATTGCTGCGATTTTTACAATTCGGTGAATTTCAACGCGTGGGCAGCAATGAAATGCGCAAAGTGGATGTACGATTGATTGCAGCGACAAATCGCAATTTGCGCGAAATGATCGCCCAAAATACCTTCCGCGAGGATTTTTATTATCGTTTGAATGTGATTAATATCTATGTTCCGCCTTTACGCAAACGGAAAGAAGACATTCCTTTGTTGATCGATTTTTTTATCAATAAATATGCAACGGAAAATCAAAAAACCATTCAGGGTATTTCACGCGAGGCGTTGGATTTATTAATGAAATACGATTATCCCGGTAATGTACGCGAATTGGAGAACATGATTGAAAGAGCGGTGGTTTTGGCGCGTTCGGAAATTATCGAAAAAGACGATCTCCCCATCCAATTCCGCGTTAAAAACGATAACGCCGAGGGAATTCCGCCTTTGGAATATTATGAAGGAAATTTCCGGCAAAAAGTCGAAGCTTTTGAAAAGGACTTAATTTCGGCAGCGCTAAAAGAGGCAAATTTCAACCAGAGTCAAGCTGCGCGAAATTTGGGCCTAAGCGAACGAAATCTACGTTACAAAATGGAAAAGTACGGGTTAAAATGATATTTAAAAATCTCCATGTTTGTTAGAACCGTAAAATCTCTCATTGCCTTTTTGTTTTTCCGACGGAATTGTTTAAATTAAAACGTCAACATTTGAAGGAGTTTTCCCATGCGTACCTTTTCCCCGATTTTCAAATTATTTTTGATTTCGATTTTTACGCTAAGCTTTCTTTTTTCCTGCAAATCAACGACAAAACCCAATGAAAACGAAGAAACCACCACCAGCCACATTTTCAGTTGGCAAAAAATTTCGTTCGAAAAATTAACACCCGATTTCATTTCCATCATTAACAAGGATGATATTTGGATTGCCGGAGTGAGTCAGGGTGATTTTTCGGCATTACATTGGGACGGGCAGGAATTGAATGAAGTGGCTATTTATGACCCGATTTATCAAAGCGTTAAAAAATACTTTTCCGATTTTATCGCCTTGACGGATAATGATATTTATTTTGCTGACGGTAACGTGTTTCATTCCAACGGTACAACGGCGCAAAATATGTACACCCGTGACTATGATGCCAATGAATTCATTCAAACGCTCTGGATGGAGAATCCCGGAGATTTTTACGGAGCGGGCCGAAAAAGCATTATTCATTTTGACGGTCAACAATGGTCTAAAATTTCAGTGCCGGGAAACGATCCAATTGTTGATATTTGGGGCATGTATCCTGCGGAAGGAGCTCCTGCCAAGATTATCGGCTTAATTTCTTCTCCTCAACAATTAGGTGTCCGTCGTTTGATTACCATTTCCAAAGGAACGGTTAAAGATACTTTAAACTGGCCGGATGATATTCCCGCGAGACAATTATGGTTTGACAACAAAAGTCCCGTTTATGTTCGGGGATCCGATTTGTGGCAATACGTAAATAAAAAATGGGAAAAAGTGGCCCTTGACGGAAGCGGTTTTAACGCATTACACGGCTCGGCCTGGAACAACATTTTCGTTGTCGGAGCTAAAGGATATGCCGCTCATTTTAACGGTGCGAGCTGGCAAAGTTATCCCGAATTGCATGATGAAAGCGGTGAATTCGAATCGGTTTGCGTAAAGGGTAATGTCGTTGCCATGGCAGGTCGTTTTTCTCCAAAGGCGTATTTGGTAATTGGTACTCAACAAAGTAAATAGAAATATTCTACTCATTACAAACGTGATCTACTTTTTTTCGTCAAAATCGTCGAACCTTTTCGGCATAATTTCCGTTTTTCGGAATTAAAACACTGTTTTAACCTGCAAAATCCCGCCTTTTTATTTTGGCACGATACTTGAACAATCAAGATTGAAGTCAATATGAAATCAATCAAACAAAGGAGGACTAACCATGTTAGCCAAACGCCTTTTAAGTATTGTTGTTGTTAGCTTATTTTTAGTAAGCGCCATTTTTGCTCAACCGCAGCCGGGTCAAAATCCACCGATGGGCCCGCCACCGACTCACGGTAAAATGTTCCAGGCCCTAAATCTCACCGATCAACAGCGTAGCCAAATCGAAGATTTGCATCTTGCATTGGAGAAAAAAATGATTCCGATGCGCGCCGATTTGCAAAAATTGAATGCGGATTACAAACTGATGCTGATTGATCCTAAGGTATCCGAATCCGCTTTAAAAGCGCAATTACAAAAAATTGCTGATCTAAGGACCAAGATGGCGCTCGAACGAGCTAAGAATCAACGTAAGATTCGTTCTTTGCTAAACGCAGAACAAAAGAAAAAATTTGATGCCATGATTTTGAACGGCCCCAAACACAAAAAAATGATGGGTCGCCAAATGATGCATCGCCCTGGTAAAATGGCACCTCGAGGCCATAGAATGCGCCGATAAATTCCTCCTCCGGCGAATTACCCCCGAATTAGCCCTTCCCAAAACGGAAGGGCTAATTTTTTATCAAACCCACCGATTAATATCAAGAAAGATATTTGTTCTTCGATTAATAAAATAAAGACAAAAACTTAAAAATATGGATTTTAAGTAAGAGCGAATCGGTACTTTAAGAGTACTGACTTTACAAATAAAGCAATTTAATCGATGGGGTCCTACCATGAAAATAAAAATTATCTTTCTATCTTTCACAATATTTGTCTCGGTTTGGCTTTTTTCATGCAACAGTCACATTTTAAAGAGCTACCATACTAAGAAGCAGGTGAACGTTTCTTTTAAAAATCATCAGGAAAATTTTCCAACGGAAATTGACGGCATGCTGTTTATTAAAGGTGGCTGGTTTGAGATGGGCAGCCATTACAAATCTGACCAAGAACCGATTCATCGCGTATTCGTAAAGCCTTTTTATTTAGATAAATTTGAAGTCACTGTTAACGATTTTCGCAGATTTTGCGTGGAAACCGGTCATAAAATGCCGATCCAGCCTTTCTGGAACAAGGATGATCATCCGGTTGTAAATGTCAGTTGGTATGATGCACAAGCTTATGCCAAGTGGTGCGGTAAGCGTTTACCCACAGAAGCGGAATGGGAGTTCGCGGCAAGAGGCGGGAGAAACAGTTTGCATTATGCTTTGAATGCAGAACATTCTCTTGTTAAAACGCACGGCAATGTGGCTGATTATTCTTTGCTTAACAAAGACAGCCGCCGTATCGTTGAGACAGGTTATGACGACGGCTTTCCTTTTACTTCACCGGTCGGATATTTCCCGCCTAATATATTCGGCATATATGATATGGAAGGTAATGTGTTGGAATGGTGCAATGATTGGTACGATGCCCGTTACTATGCTCAGAGCGAAATTGAAAATCCTAAGGGACCTGCCAAAGGTAATTACAAAGTTATTCGAGGAGGTTCTTGGAATCGCAGCGGACGATATTTGATGCCAACCTATCGCACCTGGTATCCGCCTCAATGTACATTTGATTTTTTGGGTTTTCGCTGTGCTATGGATGCGGACAAAGCAAAAGAACACCTAAAGCACGAGCCGTTGATTTCAGGAAAGAATATTAATTGATTTAAATCATTAATCACATTAATAGCTTTATTAATTTTATCATCTCTTTGAAATTCATTTTAAAATGGTCCCGGATTCTGATCGGGTTTAAATCCAAATAAAATTTCTCGTCACATTTAAGGAGGTCCAATGAAATTTAAGCAATACGTTTTAATAACACTTATTATTTCTTTATTTACGATTCCGGCCTTAGCCGATGTTTGGACTACTTCAAGAATCACATCCAACACAACCTGGAGTAAGAATAATACCTCGGGTGACGGTGTTTGGATCGTAGATGTACCAAATGATTCTTTAATTGTTGAATCGGGGGTGACGCTTACGATTGAACCGGGTGTAACCGTTAAATTTCACGACGATGTGTTGTTCCTGGTTAACGGCTCTTTAATTGCCGAGGGTACGGCACAGGATTCCATCATTTTTACACTCGATGACGCCGCGGGAAGTGCCACCGAATGGAGCGGGATTAAATTACTATCGGATTCGGCTACGATTAATAAATTGATCTATTGCAGAATTGAACACGGCGATGCGGATCTTTCTATGGGTACAAACGGATCGTACCAAGAAAACGGCGGGGGCATTTATTGCGGTGAATCGGTTTCGCAAAACACACAAATCGAGCATTGTACCATTCAGCACAACAAAGCTTATGAAGGCGGCGGAGGTATCTTTATTGCAGGTGATCCCGAGATCAAATATAATATTATTCGTAATAACTCTGCCGGTCAGTATGGCGGTGGCATTGGAATTCGAGGCGGCAGCGTACTTAGCTTTGCCGAACCAACCGGTGGAAATAACATTATTATTCACAATCGGGCAGACGGACAAGGCGGCGGAGGTATCGGAATTTTTGCCAATGCCAATGCCACATTTACGAATGATTTGATTTATGACAATCATTCCCTAAACGGCAGCGGAGGAGGTATTTTCCTTTACAGTTCTTCCAGTCTAATGACCATGACCAATGCCATCATTCGCGGGAACACGGCGAATTCCGACAATCAAATCTTTGGTGTAGTCAATCTTACATATTCCGATGTTGAAGGCGGTTTTTCCGGCACGGGTAACATCGACTCCGATCCTCAATTCAACGATCCCGAAAATGACGATTTTCATTTTGAGGCCACATCCGCCGTGGTTGACGCCGGAACAAACGACAGTACTTTTCCTATTGACTTTGACGGGAACGCCCGCCCTTTTGACGGAGATCGTAACGGTGAGGCCGTAGCCGACATGGGGCCTTACGAATATCAAAACACGCCACCGACCATTACTTCCACTCCGGTAACGGAAGCAACCGAAGATCAGGAATATACCTATCAGGTAGAAGCAAAAGATCCGGATGCGGCGGAAGTACTGACTTATTCTTTATTACAGGCTCCGTCATTTTTAAGTATCGATTCCCAAACGGGTTTGATTAGCGGAACGGCAACAACCGACGAGCAGGCGGGCGATTACACGGTTACGGTTCAGGTGGCCGATTTAAATCAGGCAACGGACACGCAAACGTACACTTTGACCGTTACCGCGGTTAATGATGCTCCGGTCGTAAGCGATATTCCCGATCAAACGGTTGAAGAAGGGCAAACTTTTACAACCATTAATCTTGATGACTACGTTACGGATGAAGATAATTCACCGTCGGAAATGACCTGGACTTATTCGGGAAATCAGGATTTACAGGTTTCGATTGATGCCAATCATGTGGCTACCGTAACCATTCCGGATACGAATTGGTACGGAAGCGAAACCATTACATTCACCGCAACCGATCCGGGCGGTTTGTCCGATAGTGACAGCGCGGTTTTTACCGTTACCAATGTGAATGATGCGCCGGTGGTCAGCGACATTCCCGATCAAACGATTGATGAAGGACAGAGTTTTACGACGATTAATCTGAATGATTATGTGAATGACATTGACAATGATGATTCGGAAATAACATGGACGTATTCGGGCAATCATGATTTGTCTGTTTCCATTGATGATAACAATGTTGCCACTATCACGCCGCCTAATGAAGACTGGAACGGCAGTGAAACCATCACATTTACGGCTACGGATCCGGGCGGGCTGTCGGACAGTGATGCAGCTACCTTTACCGTTAATCCCGTGAATGACGCACCGGTTGTCAGCGATATTCCCGATCAAACGATTGATGAAGGGCAAAGCTTTGTATCCATTCATCTTGATGATTACGTAACGGATGTGGATAACAGCGATAGCGAATTAACCTGGACATACAGCGGAAATAGCGAGCTGGAGGTGATTATTTCCGCCGATCATATTGCCACGGTTTCAGCACCGGACAGCAATTGGTTCGGCAGCGAAACCATCACGTTCACCGCTACCGATCCGGGCGGCTTATCGGACAGTGATCCGGCGACTTTTACGGTTAACAATGTAAACGATGCTCCGCAGGCTGTTGACGACTCGGCCTCCACGCAGGAAGACACGCCGGTAACCATTGCGGTTTTGGAAAACGACACGGATATTGACGGCGATTCTTTGATTGTAACGGATGTTTCCGTTCCGGAACACGGAAGCGCTTCGATTGATCAGAATACGCGCATCATTTACACGCCTGCTGCCAATTGGTCGGGTAATGATTCCTTTACTTACACCATAAGCGACGGCAACGGGGGTACCTCGCAAGCTACCGTACGGGTTAGCGTGAGTCCTGTGAATGATGCTCCGGTTGTCAGTGATATTCCCGATCAAACAATTAACGAAGGTGAAACGTTTGCGACCATTGACTTGGATCAGTATGTAAGCGATGTGGATAATTCAAATAGTGAAATGACCTGGACTTACTCGGGGAATACGTATTTAACGGTTAGCATTGACAGCAATCATGTAGCCACGATTACCATCCCCGATACGAATTGGTTCGGCTCGGAAACGATCACGTTTACGGCAACGGATCCAGGCGGCTTATCGGACAGTGATGAAGCCACATTTACCGTAAACAATATCGATGATGCTCCGGTTGTGAGTTCCATCCCGGGTCAAACCATAGACGAGGGTGGGTCTTTTGATCCTATTAATTTGAATGATTACGTTACCGATCCGGATAACTCGGATGATGAAATTGTTTGGACGGTAAGTGGTAATAAATACTTATCGGTGCAGATTGGTTCGGACAATGTGGCTACCATTTCCGTACCCGATAGCAATTGGAACGGAAGCGATACACTTACCTTTACGGCTACTGATCCTGCAGGATTATCCGATAAAACAACTTCGGTTTTTACGGTTAATCCGGTTAATGATCCTCCGGTAATAAGTAACATTCCGGATCAGACGATCAATGAAGGTGGAAAATTTACGGATATTCATTTGGATGAATATGTCAATGATGTGGATGATGCGGATAGCAGTCTTTCCTGGTCGTTTTCGGGAAATAGCCAATTGGCCGTTTCCATCGACTCGGCTCGGGTAATGCATGTTGAGCCAAAGGATGCCAACTGGAACGGTAGTGAAACCATCGTGCTTATCGTGCAAGACCCTCACGGAGCTACGGACGAAGATTCCGTTAAATTTACCGTTTTACCGGTGAACGATCCGCCGGTCGCGACCAATGATTCGGTTTTTGTATTGGAAGACAGTTCGGTTACTTTTGCCGTTCTATCGAACGATACGGACGCAGAAAATGACACGCTTTCCATTCAATCTTTTGAAACACCCAAACACGGTACGGTTTCATTAAGTGACTCTTTGTTTACCTACCGGCCAACAGCAAACTATTTTGGCGCCGATTCCATGACTTATGTTGTTAACGACGGCAATGGCGGGTTGGATACGGGATTGGTCATTATTCATGTTCAGGCGGTCGATGATGCACCGGTTATTTCGCCGATTGCAGAGCAAGTTATTCAAGAGGGTCAAACGTTCGCGCCTATTCCTTTGGATAACTACGTCAAGGATGTGGATGATCCGGATAGCCTGTTAAGTTGGGCATTTAAGGGTAATGTTGATTTGGTTGTCTCCATCAACCCGCAACGCATTTTAATGGTTAATCCGCCAAATGAGGATTGGAATGGCAGTGAGTTAATTACATTGTTTGTTAAAGATACTTCGGGTCTTGCTGACAGTACACAGGTCAGATTTACCGTTAACGCGGTTAATGATACGGTGCAAATTACCACGCCTTTGCCGACCCTTGTTTTTAATGAAGATGACTCGCTGAATTATCCGATCAAAAATTGGTATCCTTATGTTGAAGATAAAGACAATCCGGATTCCACTTTAAACTTCAAAGTAAGTGGCGGGAAAACCGTAACCTTTTATCAAACGGATAGTAGTTTTGTCTTTAAAGCGCCGGCTAATTTCTTTGGTCGCGATACGCTCCGGTTAACGGTTAGTGACGGACAGGCACCCGATTCCGCCAGGTTGTATCTTTGGATTAAACCCGTTAATGATCCTCCGCAAATTCATGATTTACCGAGCGAAATTGATTTTGAAAATGACACTACGTATGTGCTGACCATGAAAGATTATGCGTCGGATATTGATACGCCGGATTCTTTACTGAATTGGAATTTCTCGGTTAGTAACGATTCCCTGAAATTTACTTATGATGAGAAGACTACACAATTGACTTTAAGTGCCGAAGGATTTAGCGGAAAGGTAGAATTAATTTGTATCCTTAGCGATGACAGCGCGGCAAGCGTGCAGGACACGATATTGGTGAATGTTTCGCCGGCGACCGGATTGGAAGATGCACAATTGAGTCAATTACCGAAAAAGTTCGAATTGTACCAGAACTATCCGAATCCGTTTAACCCGACGACCACAATTAAGTTTGCCTTGCCGAAAGCAGGTCATGTAAAGATAGTGGTGTACAATATTTTGGGCAAAATGGTTGCTACCATTTTGGACAAAAATATGGCGGCCGGATATCACAAGGTGGTGTTTGACGGATCGAGATTAGCCAGCGGAATTTACTTTTACCAGTTGCAGAGCAAAAACTTTAACAAAGTAAAGAAATTCGTATTGATGAAGTAGATTAACAGCTTCTGACTGATTGCTATCAGTCAGAATACGGGTTAGCGTGGGGACTGATAGCAATCAGTCCCCTTTTTATTTCATCCGTCCTACTTTCTTGAATACCGTCCCATTAGTTCCGCCTTTGCCAAGATATGCCCTTCCATTGCTTTTAATAATTCCGCTTTTGTAACCCCGGCAGGCAAACTCAACATGGTATCCAACGCGTACAATTTAAAATAATACCGATGTACCCCGCTCGGCGGACACGGCCCCCCGTAGCCGATCTTGCGAAAATCGGTTATTCCCTGTAAAGTACCATCCGGTAGTTTTTGCACCGGCGGAATGCCTTCTTTTAATTGATGTGTTGTATCGGGAATATTGTAAACAACCCAATGAACCCAAGTTCCCATCGGGGCATCCGGATCATCCGCGATTAATGCAAACGACTTCGTACCGGCAGGAGCCCCCCTCCAGCTCAACTCAGGTGAAATATTTTCACCGTCACACGTATATTTGGACGGGATCATGTCCCCCGCTTTAAAAGCAGAACTTACCAAGACCATACTTTTTACCCCCTCCTTTTTGTTAATTTCTTTTTTTGCATTGGATTTTGATTGGCATTGTACCACAAATAAAAGAGATACCACTAAAATTATAAATCCCACTTTGCGCATTGAACTTTCCTCCCGACTTAAAAACTTTCGCGGTTAATTTACAATTGATTTCAATCCGTTGGCAAAATAATTTTGAAAAAATGAAGACAAACCGATCGAATTTTTTATTCATGGCTAAAAATAACATTGAATTACCAATTTGAGTGTTTTAATTTGTTTAAAAAAAGACATTGCCATGAAAAGACCCAAAGAAGCCGTTTTTCGTTTTTATGCGGAATTAAATGATTTTCTGCCTAAAGAAAATCGACAAAAAGATTTTGTTTATCGATTCTGGGGAACGCCGGCCGTAAAAGATGCCATTGAAGCTTTAGGTATTCCTCATCCCGAAATAGATTTAATATTGGTTAATAACCAATCGGTCGATTTTAATTATCGACTGCAAGCGGGAGATCGGGTAGCGGTTTATCCGGTTTTTGAATTACTCAACATTAGTTCCGTTAATCGATTACATCCAAAACCACTAAGAAAACCTCGCTTTATTTTGGATGTAAATTTAGGCAAACTGGCACGTAATTTACGTTTGTTGGGTTTTGATTCTTTATACGAAAATACTTTTCCCGACGAGGAAATAATTGACATTGCTTTAAGGGAGCAACGCATCATTTTAACACGTGATATAGGCTTACTGAAAAATGGTCGGGTAGCTCGTGGTTATTGGGTGCGAAGCACACAACCTGATGAACAAATCAAAGAAGTGCTACAAAAATTTGATTTGACCGATCGAATTCAGCCGTTTACGCGTTGCTTGACGTGTAACGGGATTTTGGAAAAAGTGGCCAAGGAGACAGTCGAAATAAACCTGCCTCCGAAAGTTAAAATGAATTTTAATGAATTCTATCGCTGTAAATCATGCGCAAAAATTTACTGGCGTGGTACCCACTTTAATCGAATGGAAAAGATGATCAAAAACTGGTTAAAGAATGAAATCACCGCCCACTTAACAAACAGACATAAGTTTTAACATCGAACCTTATGGCATCACCTGCTCATCGGCATGGTAAGAACTGCGTACCAACGGCCCGGATTCAACATGTTTGAAACCCAAACTTAGAGCAATGTTCTTAAGTTCGGCAAATTCCTCCGGCGTGTAAAATCGATCCAACGGGTAATGCATCTTGGTCGGCGGCAAATATTGACCGATGGTCAAAATATCGCATTCAATGGCCCGCAGGTCATGCAAAAGTTCGATAATTTCGTCCCACTGCTCTCCCAAACCGACCATTATTCCCGATTTGGTCACAAAGCCGCGTTTCTTAGCATGTTCCAAAATGGAAAGCGAACGATCATATTGCGCCTGCACTCGAACCGGCTGCTGTAGTCGTTTAACCGTTTCCAGATTATGATTTAAAATATTGGGCTTGGCATTTAGAACCGTGTCCAAATCATTCAAATCGCCTTTAAAATCGGGAATGAGTACTTCGACGGTGCAAGAGGGTGCCAGCTCGCGGATAAGCCGAATGGTTTCGGCAAAAATAAAAGCCCCGCCGTCAGATAAATCATCACGCGTAACGGAGGTAATAACCGCATGTCGCAAGTTTAATTCCGCCACCGCTTCAGCCACACGACGAGGTTCGTCCAAATCGTATTCGGTAGGTTTCCCTACTTCAATATTGCAAAATTTGCAACTTCGCGTGCAAATATTTCCTAAAATCATAAAAGTAGCCGTCCGACGGCTCCAACATTCGCCAATGTTCGGACAGCGTGCGCTTTCGCAAACCGTGTGTAATTTTTGGCGGTTAATTAAAGCCCGAACATCGGAAAAATTTTGATTGGCGCCCCATTTGATTTTAAGCCATTCCGGACGGCGTAAACGAGAATTTATTGCGCTGTTTGCAGGATTTTGTTTCTTTGACAAATTTCTTCTCCGATTTTTATTTCCAATAAGTGCCGCAATTTACAATCAGAACAATTTCCTGCCAAATAAAATTCCTTGTTTACCAGCGCATTAAAGATGAAGCCCAGGTAAAGCCGCTGCCAAAGGAAGCAATACAAACCAAATTGCCTTCCTTAATTCTTCCCTCTTCAAGAGCTTCGCTCATGGCGATGGGAATGGAAGCAGCAGTCGTGTTGCCATATTTGTGAATATTACTTACCACTTTTTCTTCAGGCAAACCTAATTTCATGCGCATGGCTTCCGTAATCCGTTGATTCGCCTGATGCGGGATAACCAAATCGAGGTCTTCCACTTTCGCATTTGCCGCATTAAGTGCTTCCATAATAACTT
>JALWEA010000209.1 GCA_027039465.1 Calditrichia bacterium
TTTATATTATTGGGCACAAGATGCTTTCAACTCAATAGTTCGCCAAATGACCACTCTTAAAGTGGCACCCCTCCATGTTGAAAATCCCGAGCATCGGGGCGGTAGCAGGGAGGGGATGGGGGTGGGTTAAAAAGATGAAATGTCAATAGTAGGCCGGGAACCATGGCTTGCGGCATGGATTATTACGATAGTGACATGAATTAATTGGGAACTTGGAACTGGTAACTTGGAACTGGTAAAGCGTCCGGTTCCCGAGTGATTCTGCCGACACCGAGAAATTTTTGCTAAGTGGAAGATAACAGGCAGAATCGTATCGAGGGACGGACGCGCCACCACATGTCAATAGTAGGCCGGGAACCATGGCTTGCGGCATGGATTATTACGATAGTGATATGAATTAATTGGGAACTTGGAACTGGTACGGCAACCGTGTCTCGATACGATCCCGCTGGCGTGGTCTCTACTCGACAACCGGTTGCATTTGACCGCGTCCGGTTCCCGAGTGATTCTGCCGACACTGGTAGGGGCGAAGCATTTCCCTAACAAATAAAAAAATAATGGATGCTTTTGGTTGCACAACGTTAATTTTTTTTGCGTTTGCAGCATCTTGACGGAAATGCTTCGCCCTTACTTCGGGCATCGCAAGATGAAAGGCAGAATCGTATCGAGGAACGGACGCGCCGCAACATGTCAATAATAACGATCCCGCGAGCTTGCGAGCAGGAGAGTGAAGCAATCCCATCCAAATCAGCAACGGATGTAAAGGAATTCTTCATTCCGCCCCGATTTATCGATGCGATGGCCGCCTCGTCTCTCCGAATACACGATTAACGAATAACGGATAACGTTTCTCTTAACTCTTACACCCTTAACCATTAACGCCCTCCCAAAAAATCCGTGATAATCCGCCTAATCCGTAAAATCCGCGTCCTATCGATTTAAAATAACTAAAAAACGCCGCATCCTCGTCAAAAGAATGCGGCGTTCTTAATTCTAAAAATATTTCAAGATAGCAATTACTTAACCAGCAACGCTTTTCGAACCTGGCTATGTCCGTTGGCGGTAACTTTAATAAAATAAACGCCGGAGCCAAAATCGGCGGCGTCCCAGCTCACTTCGTAATTACCTGCCGATTTCTTTGCGTTCATTAACCGGCCTACCAACTGCCCGGCCGTATTGTAAACATTTACCTGTACCTGTGCCGTTTTATTCAAACTAAAACGGATGTGCGTAACTGGGTTAAAAGGATTTGGATAAGCCTGCGAAACGTTAAAATTCTGCGGCAAGGCTCCATTCATTTGCCCGATGGCCGTAGGTGAAACCACATTACCCGTTCCTTTATTGTCATGATGGAAACGCGGCCAGGGACTGTTAGCCAGACCGTGACTATCGCCGTAAATTGCATAAAGTGTACCATTGGAAGAACCGACATAAATTGTGCCGTCGTCGGCGATGGTCGGCGTGCCCTGAATGGCGTCGGCATAAAACATCCACTTTACTTGGCCGTCGGGATTGATGGCGTACAGATAGCGTTTAAAGGTCGCGCTGGTGGTATCGTCACCCGTTACATAAATGGTGCCATTCGAGTCGATGGCCGGCGTATCGGAATGCATGAAAGGAACCAGTCCCTTGGTCGCCAAATGCCATTTTTCCGTTCCGTCGGGATTCACGGCATAAAAAACCGCATCCGAAGAACCCACGTACACCGTGCCGTCCGTTCCGATTACCGGAGAAGCGTAAATACCTGCTCCCGTGACAAATTCCCATTTTTTGGTGCCGTCGGGATTAATGGCGCATAATTTATGACCTTTGGTGCCTACGTAAATCGTACCGTCCGCTCCGATGGCAGGAGACGATTCTACTGCTCCGATGCCTATTTGCCATTTTAGTGTGCCATTGGCATTATATGCGCGGAATTTTCCATACTCCATACCAAGATAAATGGTTCCGTCCGCAGCGATGGCCGGACTTGAATAATCGTTGCTGTTGGCAACCTCTGTCCAGCGGGTAGAGCCGTCGAGTTTGATGCCGTAAAAATTTTGATTGGAGGTGCCGAACACAACAGTGCCGTCGGAAGCAATGGCCGGAGAGTCTTCGATCCAGCCGTCGGCCCGTTCGCTTTCCCATTTCTTAGTTCCGTCCGGATTAATGGCAAACAACTTGCCGATGCCCGCGGTTCCGATATAAATCGTGCCGTCCGCGCCAATGGCCGGCGCTCCGTAAGCTCCGTAACCCATATCGAATTTCCATTTCTGGCTGCCGTCCGAATTAATGGCATACAAATAATGATCGTTGGAGGCCACATAAATGGTGCCGTCCGAGCCGATAGCCGGGGCGTTAAAAATAAAATCGCCGGTGTCGAACGTCCATTTTAGCGTACCCGCATCCTGGGCAAAGGTCAGGCCGGTGAATAACAATAAAACAATGAAAGAAAAAAAGTGCTTCATAAATACTCCTAAATGTATTAATTTGTTATTAAACTACTTTGCTAAATATTTTTTATTAGGGAATTTAAACGCAGGCACACTTAAAGGAATAGGATTTTTATAAAAAGGTTATTGCAACCTTTTACATTGATCGTAAACCCGGCTCCCTGCCCTTAATATTCTCATTTCAAATAATCGATCTGCTCCAATTCTTCCGCGGAATAGTTTACTTTTCCGAAGGGATCTGTTTCTTCACGGATGATCTTGGCGTAGATGCCCGGCTTGTCGTTAATCATCCACAACTTAAATTTTTTGTCGCCATCCACGGCTTCCACCACGGTGCAATCGAACGTTCCGGCCGGAACGGTGAGCTTTTCATTGCCGACCACACTATACTGCCAAAAATCCTCCAACGGGAAAAAGTGAAATTCATCGCTTGACATTTCATTCAGAACCTTTTCCGAATACTGGGATGTGTTACCCTCGGAAACACTCAAATTGGTAAATCTGACACTCGGCTTTTGCACATCGGCCTGAACTTTGGCAAGGTGTTTCGTGGGATAAGCCAGTACATTGAGCTTAGGAAGCAACTGCCCGACGCTGTAATGAACGGCTTTGACTTTGCTCAGGAACTGTACCATACCGTCAAAATCCTTCCACGGCAGGCGCGCCTGACTCTGCTCGTCCGGTTCTTCGGGAAAATCATCTTCTTTAAAGGTTAGTCGTTCGATGGGCGCAGGCTTAACCCTTTTGGCCTGCAAGGTACGATCGGCAAGCTGCAAAGAAAATTCATCCTTTTTCAGGTCAGTTAATTTTACCTTGCCGCGCAATAACTCCGAAAAGCCCACAAAAATGATGGTTTGATCTTTCGGGCTAAAAATCCAATTACCGCTGGCGCGATCCGTTTCACCGAAAGCAACCCGAACCAACGCGAAATCCTGAGGCAAATCGAGTTTCAAAAAGGCGCAGGGATATTCCGTCCCGCTAAGCGACCAGAGGCCAACCAAACCGGATTTTTCATTATCCTGTTTGATCTTATCCGGTTCAACACGAGAATAAGTGTAAGTATCGGCGCCTTTTTTCAGCACCATTTGTTCAGCACTTAGGGAAACGATCTTCATGCCGCCGTTAAAATTCTTATTGCGTTTGGACTTTAAAACGATCTGCTTTTTATTGGCATCGAATTTCCAGGTGGCCATTTCCATTCCCATAGCCATCAATTTCCCGTCTTTGCGGAATTCGACAGTCTGATAGGGTTGTACGACTTTGCCCTTCACCCGGGCCTTGGTCAACAGCCATTGGCCTTGCACTTTATTATTTTGAGCATTTGCCAAAATAGTAATTCCAAGTAAAAATAAAACAATCCATTTTTTAATCATGGTTTTCCTTTCGTTTATTTAACTTCATCACATCTAAAGGCAGGAAAGAATCTAACCGCCTTTGAATTTGTAACATTACTTTAGTAGGATCATCTTTTTGGCCTGCACAAAATTTCCGATTGAAATTCTGTAAAAATAGATACCGCTGGGAAAATTTGATGCGTCAAAAATAACCGAATACCTTCCTGGATTTTGTTTTGCATTCACCAACGTAGCCACCTTTTGGCCAAGAGCATTATATACGATTAATTGTACAGACAAGGCATGCCTTGTCTCAACGTTTAACCCAACGGAATATCGAATTGTCGTAGTCGGATTAAACGGATTGGGATAATTTTGCTGCAGGGTAAATTGCCGCGG
>JALWEA010000210.1 GCA_027039465.1 Calditrichia bacterium
CGATATTCCATGCGGTTCCAAAATCCTTTTGGAGAGTTGGGCTGCTCGCCCATTAGCTGCGTCATGTAATAGGTATTAAACCGCCAGAAATCGGCTAATTCGGCAATCGCATCAATTTCACTTTGATAGGCGGTTTTGGACTGTCCTAACATCGTGGCGGCGTTCATGGTGTAACGCCATGAACCGGAAAGCAATTCGGCCGCCTTCATAAAAATGGAAACACGATGTTCCCATGGCATTTCTGCCCATTTTTTGCGCGCTTCCAATGCGGCTTCGATGGCCATTTCCACTTCTTTTTGCGTGGCTTTGTGAAAAACGCCCAATTTCAATTTGTGGTTGTGCGGAGCGCGCATCTCTCCGGTTTTACCCGTGTAGATCTCTTTACCGCCGATAATCAACGGAATTTCGATTTCTTTGGATTGCAATTCTTCCAATTTATCTTTTAGCGCCTTGCGTTCCGGCGTACCCGGCGCGTAGCTGTACACAGGTTCATTGGCCGGTTCTGGTAGTTTAAAATAAGCGTTCGACATATTCGACCTCCTTTGGTTAGAGGATGTTTGGCATTATTGCATTTACTCTTGCACAATATAATAAGGAATGCCAACCAAAAGCAACCGAAAAGCGCGTAATTTTGCATTTATTATTTTATTGATTTTTAACAAATTAAGGGATGGATTTTAAATATTCATTTAATTCAATATTTATTAATCAAATCTGTAATTATGATTTTGATTGAAAAACATAAAAAAGGTGCTATCTGAAATTGGAAAATCAAATGATCTTTACATAGGCGGCAATTAAAATTATTCTAACATTTTGATTTTATGAACTCACCAACGATTTACATGGATTTTCCTTGGATTGTACCGATCTTCCGGTGCAACCGGAGAGGCCGGATAGCCAACCGCCACCATACTGATAGGCAAAATATGCTGAGGTAAATGTAGAAGCTCTTTTATTTTTTCGATACGGTATTCTGTGGGATAAACGGCAATCCAAACAGCGCCCAAACCTTGCGCATGTGCAGCAAGCAAAATATTTTGCGTGGCCGCCGCGACATTCAGTGCCAGGTAGCCATCTTTACTTTCTTTTAAAAGATCACCACACACCGTAATGGCCAAGGGCGCTTCATACAACATCTTTGCATAGGGATGAAAATCGGCAATAGCATTTAAAAGTTTGCGTTCATTAATAAGGATAAAATGCCAGGGTTGTTTATTGTGTGCCGAGGGCGCTTGCATTGCTGCCCTAAGAAGCAAATCGATTTTTTGTTGCTCGATTTCTTTCCGAAGAAATTTACGAACGCTTCTTCTGGTAAAAATGGCCTGTAAAGTTTCCATGCTACTCCCCGCTTGCCGCTTAAATGTTCGAAAACGACACCAACGTGTCTATCCGTAATATAAATTAAGCGCAAACCGGGTTCAATAGTTCAGACGCTCAGGCCAATTTACGGGCAATGCGCCGAAAATGATAACCGTAAACCGACAGACGAACCGCTAACGGAAATTTTTGCGGGAACTTGAACAAAGAGTAAAGCAACACCTTCCAATATTGCCAACGTCCTTTTTCCCACAATCCCAGCACAAACAACGTTTTAAAAAAGGCCTTAATTTCATTGAAGCTCGTGCGCCCGCTTTTCCATTGCGGTAAATGATAATCGTGCAAAAAAACTTTCAGACGTGCATAAAATTCCTTGGGTTCATAAAGCTTATCGATTAAATTGCGGTAACTTTTTTTCAAAAACTGAAAATCCATTTTAGGGATAAAATTCGTATCGCCGTCCATATTATCGCCGCTCATGGTACGCAACAAACGCCCTTCCTTTTTCAACCGTTCGTACAAACGCGTTCCGGTAGGCGCATTCAGCAAACCGACCATGGCCGTGATAATGCCGCTGCGCTGAATAAACTTTTCCTGAATGTTAAAAATATCGGGCGGATCATGATCAAAGCCCACAATAAAACCGCCGCTGACAATCAATCCGTAGCTTTGCATTACTTTAATGGAAGTCAGCAAATCACGACCTTCATTTTGTTTTTTATTGCTCTCGCTCAGACTTTCTTCATTAGGCGTTTCAATGCCCACAAACACCGAATCGAAGCCTGCCCGCACCATCAGGCGCATCAAAGTTTCGTCATCCGCCAAGTTAACCGAAGCCTGAGTGATGAACGAAAACGGTCGACCGTGCGCATCCATCCAGTCGATCAACGCCGGTAGAATTTCATGCTTAACCACTTTGCGGTTACCGATAAAATTATCATCCACAATAAACACACTGCCCCGCCAGCCCAAATCGTAAATGGTTTGCAGCTCTGTTAGAAATTGTTCGGTGGATTTTGTACGCGGCCGGTGACCATTGAGCAAAGTTACATTACAAAAATCGCAGTCGTACGGACAGCCGCGCGAAAACTGGATGCTAATGTCCGAATATTTGTCCAATTGAAGCAAATCCCAGCGCGGAATCGGAGACTTGGTTAAATCGGGAAATTCGGATGTGCTGTAAATCTTTTTCGGAGTTCCGTTTTGCAAATCGGCTAAAAATTGAGGTAAGGTAATTTCCGCTTCATTCAACACAAAATAATCGACATCATCCAGTAACTGGCGATCAATCGTAGCCAACGGCCCGCCCGCAACAACCGGCAAACCGATCTTTTTTGCTCGTTGGATAACTTCGCGCATGGATTGCACGTTAATATTCATGCCGCCAAGAAATAAATAATCGGCCCATTCCAAATCCGAATTTTTTAGTGAGGTGACGTTCAAATCGACCAGTTTTAAATTCCAGTCTTTTGGCAACAATGCGGCTATGGTTAACAAACCCAATGGCGGTTCGGAGGATTTTTTATTGATGAATTTAAGAGCGTAACGAAAACTCCAAAACGTTGTCGGGTTAAGCGGGGAGACTAATAAGATATTCATAGCTCATGCCCCCTTTCTATTTTTGCTTTTAAAATTTAAGGTAAGAGGAGAGCGCAAACTGTAAAACAACTGTAAAACCTGATTTAAGGCGACTATTATTCCACTGTGCTGAACTGTGGCGGCAGCAATGATTATTAGGATAGTGACACGGATTTAGGGAAAAGAGTTAAGAGTTGAAGGGTTAAGTGGAAAGCGTTATCCGTTATCCGTTATTCGTTATTCGTATATTTGTTAAGCGTAGTTTTTGCAGTGAGTAGCGCGTCCGTCTCATGGCAACGTTGCATTCTTTTTACACGGTTAATCCATCCTTTTTTTTCAATTGTCCCTACGGGACAAATATTTTGGGTGATTGGTGTCATTTTTACCCATATTTGAAAATATAGGCTATTGGCATCCCATCGCTCCGCGATGGCAAAAACATGGTTTTAAAGATCGTCCCGTCAGGGACGATGAGTCATTAGCCCACAAATTCATTTGTGGGTAAAATGTCCAACCCACTATCCAACGCCCGTCCGGAAAGGGACGGGATGAAATTTATTAAACCCATTATTTTGCATGCTAACAAACCCGTTTTCAATTGTTCCTGCGGGACAACAATTTTGTGCGGTGGTTCTAATTTTTCCATATTTGAAAATATGGGCTATTGGCATCACATCGCTCCGCGATGGGCTTTTAAAACAATCGGTATTTTAATTTGTCCCGTTAGGGACGATGTGCGATTAATCCACGTGGGAATAAATGTAAATTCTGTTCATCCCACAAGAAGTCCGTCCCGTAAGGGACGGCACGCCTATAGCCCACAGATTCATCTGTGGGAACGAATTTGCCGCCACCATCAATCCGAGTCCCGCAAGGGACGGTGTGCATAAAGGATCGCCGCATCATCATGTCATTGCAAGGCCAGCAACCATGGCTGGATCCACAGATTATTAAGGCAGTGACATGAATTGATTGGGAATTAGGAACTGGGAACTTGAAACAGATGCAGCGTCCGGTTCCCGAGTAGCCCGCCTGAGGCGGGCGTATCGAGGGACGGGCGCGCCACAACATGTCAAAAGTAGGAACGAGCGCAGTGATAGATGGGGGCAAAAGTACAGGTAGCGGCATTTGTTTTTTCCACCCCCTGTTGTCCCCCTCGTAGTTATTAAGTGTAAAGTCAAGAGAAAGGACGACATTTTTTGTATGTCGTCCAAAACGTTTGGCTACCTATTGACATATAGGTCTTGGGCTA
>JALWEA010000211.1 GCA_027039465.1 Calditrichia bacterium
CTCTTAACCCTTAACTATTTTCCCATTTAACCATTCAACCCGCATCCAATTAGTGTTGGCAGGACTTGCGTATTTGTTCTTTCATACGCGATTTTTGCGCAGCATCCAATTTTACATCTTTTAAAATGGAGGCGGAATCTTTCTCCAGCAATCTGCGCATGTACATGATTTGATCGCGATAACGCAGACAATATTTGCAATACATTAAATGAACTTTGATTTGCAGGCGTTCTTTTAAACTTAATTTTCGATCCAGCGATTCCGATATCTTTTCCGTAATCACATCGCACGAAGGCGTTAAACCGTCCAAAATTTTCATTGCTAATTTTTTTAATGTATTCATCACAACATCCTGTTATTGTTTCCCGAACCAATTCTTTTCCAGACAGCGACGCAAAAGTGTACGTGCCCGGTGTAGAATTACCCAAATATTAGACGCGCTAATTTCCAAAATCTTGCAAATTTCCGCACTGGGTAAATTTTCCAACTCCCGCATTTTGAAAACAGTGGCCAATTTTTCCGGCAGTAATTCGATGCAGCGTAAAATAACTTTGCGCAAAAGCTCGTTTTCCTGCTCGTTCTCAAATTCCAGCGACCATTCCTGCGGTTCGTAACCGTTCCGCCATTTAACAGGGCCGGATCGGGCGGGATCGAAATCCGGTAGATCAGGATCGTCATTGAGAGCATCAATGGAATAATGATCACGTTTACGGCGGTAATAATCGATAATTTTGCGATTGAGGATGGAAGTCAGCCAGGTACGTACGCTGCTTTTGCCCTGAAACGAATCCAGTGCTTTTATAGCGGAAAGAAACGTTTCCTGCACCAGGTCTTCGGCCGTTTGTCGGTTGCCGGTGCGCAGATACGCAAAACGATACAAATCATCGCCGTATAAATCGACCCATTGTTCCGTTTCTATGGCAAGTTGTTCTTTATTTTTATCGGGCATAATTCTCCGTTAAAATGCAATGCGCCGCTTTTAATGCTTTAACTGTTTCTCGGTTTGATGCAGCGATTTTTCCGCCAGTTGGTTTGTGTATTGCGTGAGCATTTGCCGCGCTTTATGCGGATTGCTTCGGTAAATTTGCAGCACCTTGGTTTCAAAAGCTTTTTGATTTAAAAACTCTTTTGTCTGAAAATCCTGTTTATATTTTCGGATAGCAGAAATATCTTTGGCATAATTGCTGTCCGTTTTAGCCGCAAACTTTAAAAATATGACGGAAGCGGCCTTGTCGGTAAATTCTTTCTTTTGGGTTTCCGGCTTAAAATGAATACGCAACGCCGTTTTGTAATCGCCCCAGGTATATTCCGAAGGAATTTTTTTAATGCCGTAATACCACGGAACAAATGGTTGTACACAAGGACGCCGTGGCGCAATCCACCAGACATTGCCGATATCCGCGGGTAGCCATGAACGCAACTGTGCCACAAATCCGTAGCGATTGGTTTGCGAACAGATGCGCATGATGACGTTCTGATGCGGATTACCGTGATTAAATGCCGGATTCATCTCCAGTTGCGTGCCTTCGTAGTGGTTGCGCAAAACCGTCATTAAATCCTGCAATATGATCTTGGATTTGGGCTTAAAAGAAAAGGGAAAGCGATCATGAAAGCCGTAATGTTTTGCGGATAACAAATTAATGGCTGACCAGTGACGTGCAATATTGGAATAATGGGCCAAAGAAAACGGATCGCCGTACGCCTGCCGAAAATTAAATGGTTTACCGGATTTGGGATCGTACCAGCCCCTTTTAATGGCATATTCCACAATGTCCGGTGAACCCAGGAAATTCAACGTATCCTTAAGATTGATTTCCTGAATGGTGTAATAATTGGGAATAATGGCCACCTGATCATCCGGAATGCGCTCTGCAACCCAATGCTTTCCGTTAACGGCTGCCAACATCCAAGCTTCGTTCGGCCCGGCAATACAATAGGTACGTCCCGAAGCCGCATAACCGAATTGCTCGATGAGCTTGCCGCCGATTTTCACCGCCTGTCTTGCGGTTTTGGCTCGTTCGGCCATCAAACGCCGTAAGTAGTAGCCGATACCTCCGTCGATTGTTTCACCTTTCGTTTCTTTGGAAGAACATTGGTTGGAGGCAATCGTGACTCCCCATTGATTCATATAACTATCCGAGAATTCAAATCCCGGCATTTCCAACCAAAGGAATCCGTTTGTTTTTTTCACTTGTGCTAATTTGCCACCGCGCTTTAACGTAATTTGTTCGCCTTTTTTGTGCGTGAGCGCAGGAACTTTGTACCAATTTACAACCGGAGTGGGATAATCATCTTCGTTGTGGGCCAAAAGCACGGCTCCGTCTATTGTCGCATTTTTGCCGACCAAAATGGAAAAGCAATTCATTCTCCCCTGGGCAGATTGCTGAGCCAAAGCAAAACTTATGCCGACAAAAATAACGATTAAGAAGGAAAAAATTTGATGACGCATGATCGTTCCCTTTTTAAATGATTTACTTGGCTACCGAATAAGATGTGTTAGAATCAAAGCGCTATCGTACAAAGATCAATTGACAAACATAAAAGATGCAACCGTTTATTTTAACCGATTTCCGGCGAAATGTATTCCGAAATCATTCTAAAATAAGAAATAAAACGGCAACAAACAATGAAAATGCGTGTTAAAAAATAAATTTGGAATCTGCTCAAATTCTGTTAATTTACAGAACAATTGTTTTTAAGTAATTTTTTAGGAGTTTTTTCAATGCAAGTATCAGAGAATGCGGTCGTTTCTATCCATTACACTTTAAAAGACGATAACGGTGCTACGGTGGATAGTTCGATCGGTAAAGAGCCATTAAGTTATTTACATGGCCGCAAGAACATTATTAGTGGATTAGAAAATGCACTGACGGGTAAAAATGTCGGAGACAAATTAAGCGTGACGATTCCTCCCGAAGAAGCGTATGGCAACTACGATGAAGCTTTAATTCAAGTATTGCCCCGTGAAGCTTTCGGCGGTGTGGAAGATATTCAGGTCGGTATGCAGTTTTACAGCGAATCTCCTGAAGGCGTTCAAATGATTACGATCAAAGAGGTAAACGGCGATCAGATTACGGTTGATGCCAACCATCCTCTGGCCGGTCAAACATTGCATTTTGATGTGGAAATCATGGACGTTCGCGAAGCAACCGAAGAAGAGTTGCAACACGGTCACGTTCATGACGGAAGCCACCATCACTAAGCCGATGGCAATAATCCTTTACGCAAAAAGCCGGTGAAATTCACCGGCTTTTTTGATTTTAAATAGAAATTATTTTTTCTTTGGCGCTTGCTGCACTTTTTCATGGGCGATCCCGTCATCGCCGATATTATTCACTTCCTTATCCATAACCAAATATTCAAACTGCTTTTTGAACTCATCCAAACTGACACCTGCCGTGGCAGCGTATTTGGCCAATTCATGCGGATCTTCAAAATCTTCGGCTTTCAGACGAATCATGTACCGATAAGCCACGTGGTAGTACTCGGACTTGACATCCACCATGCGAATTTTCATGCGTTTTGTTTTCGGATCAATTTTATCCTTCAGGTAAATCGGTACAAAATGGCCGTCCTGAACGGAAATCAAAGCTCCGGATCCGCCGTCAAACAAAAATTTTGCCGCCATGAATCCAAGGTCTCGGCAATATTCCATATCAAAGGGAATAGGATCCGCACAACGTAATTCGTAACCAATGTTCTTGGCCACAATGGTTGTTTTGATCTTGAATTCGGCCAAACGTTTTTGCACCTGCTGTTTTAAAATTTCGCCGAAACTGATTTCCGCCAAACGGATGTTGTCGTGGGCATCTTTTTCCACGGACATTATCTGCTTGAAATCTTCCGTATCCAATTTTTCCAGCAAACCTTCGGCCAAAATTGCCACCCCATCCTTGCGTCCGTAACTCAAACGTTTGATGATGGCACCGACCAGAATATCAACAATTCGTTTCAGTTTAATGCGTTTATTTCCGAATTCTTCCGGAATCAAAGTCAATGTGGCGCCGGCCGCTTTCCCGATACCCATGGCCAAATGCCCGGCTTTGCGTCCCATGGTTACCACAAAATACCAACGCGAAGTGGTTTTGGCGTCGGTCATGATATTTTTAACAATTTCCACTCCCAAATGTCGGGCCGTCTGAAATCCGA
>JALWEA010000212.1 GCA_027039465.1 Calditrichia bacterium
AATTCTGCAAAGCCGCCAATCTTTGGCCGTTAATGAACTGAAAAAAGAGCTTGGCAAAAACTACTTTTTCGGACTTAATGTTTCCATTGCTTCGCTTGTGGGCGTTCCGATTATTGGCATCAATAATCAATTTTTCGGTATCTTGTACGCAGCCAAATCAACTTCTTTCGGGTTTGATCCCGATGACGTTAATTTGCTCGAAGCTTTTGCCAATCAGGTCGCCATTGCATTGGAAAATGCGCACCTGCTGCAAAAATCGTTAGAGCGCGAACGCCTGGAGCGTGAATTACAAATTGCCCGCGAGGTTCAATTGCGCCTGCTTCCGCAACGGAAACCGCAATTTCCTAACTACAGCGTAGAAACTTTGACCATCACCGCTTACGAAGTGGGCGGCGATTACTATGACTTTATTTCCAATAGCAAAGAACATTTGGATATGGTCATCGGAGATGTGAGCGGTAAAGGAACTTCGGCGGCTTTTTACATGGCGGAAACCAAAGGCATTATTCAATCGTTTTCGCAATATTATCATTCTCCGGCAAAAATTTTATCGCACACCAATCGCGTTCTGTGCGACTCTTTGGAGAAAAAATCCTTCATTACCCTGTTGGTGGCGCATATCGATGTCCGCAAGCACCAAATGCGTTTTGCCCGCGCAGGACATTGTCCCGTTATGTACTATCAAGCGGCCGAGCACAAAATCCGATTACTACAGCCGCCCGGTATTGCGGTCGGTTTGGATCAGGGTCAACTCTTTGATCGCTTATTACAGGAATTTCAGATTTCCATTGAACCGGGCGACGTGTTTTTGCTTTACACGGACGGGCTTTCCGAAGCCATGAACGATAAAAACGAAGAATACGGTGAAGAACGCCTTTCCGCCGTTTTGCAGGAAAACCATCAAAAGCCTTTGGATCAGTTGAAACAGGCTATTATTGACGATGTTTTTCGGTTTACCGGACGCCGGGAATTACATGACGACCTGACTTTAATTTTAGTTAAAAGAACGGATTGATTGAAAAAGAGGCAACGGATGAATTCCAAAAAATTCAGAAAAACTTTACGAAAGAAAGAACCTTTGACTTAAAATGAGCGCAAAGGATTAAAAAGTTTTAATAATGAAAAAACCAAATAAAAATAGATTCGGAGGATACGCATGAGCGGATTTAAAGTGACCCGGGTTGACAAAGGCGACGTTACGGTTCTTTACCTTTCCGGCTTTTTGGACGCCCATACGGTGCCGGATTTCGAGAAGGCTTTGCAGGAGGCCATTAATGAAAAACGGTACAAAATCATTGTCAATTTTAAAGACCTTGATTACATCAGCAGCGCCGGTTTGGGCGTTTTTATGGGATTCATTGAAGAAGTTCGGGCCAATGACGGCGACATCAAATTGAGCAACCTTTCGCCCAGAGTGTTTAAGGTATTCGATTTGTTGGGATTCCCGGCTTTGTTTGAGATTTTTGACGACGAAGAACAGGCCATGGAAAAATTTTTAAAGCCGGAATAGGCAACTTTTTTCATTTTCATACGAATTAATAAATATGAAGACTATGCAAAAAAATAAGACAAAGATCTATCGCATTCAGATTTCGGCGGCCACTGAAAACCTGTCGATTATTCGCGGCTTCATTCAGCAGATAGCCCAAAAGGCCGGTTTTGATGCGGAACAGATCGACCAAATCAAATTGGCTGTGGACGAAGCGTGCACCAACGCCATCAAGCATGCCTATCGCTTTGATGCTTCCAAAATGATCGATCTGGAAATCCGGCTCAGTGACGATCAACTTGAAATCGTGGTAACCGATTATGGCCCTGGTTTCGATCCTTCCAAACTGGATCAACCCGATATTAATAAAAATGCCAAAAAAGCCAAGCCGGGCGGCTTAGGAATTCATTTGATGAAGACCTTGATGGATGCGGTTGACTTCGACATCACTCCAGGCCAAAAAACGCAAGTGCATCTCGTTAAATATCGAACCGCAAATAAACATCACTAACATCCAAATTTAGTGAAAGTTTTGAAGATGGAATATTCATATTTAAGCAGTTTCAGAGAACGGCACAAACAGGAATTGCAATCCGCGGAGTTGGACAAACGCCTGTTGGAGCTCTCCGCCCTGTTTGAGCTAAGCCAGCTATTAAATGCCTCGCTAAATTTGAAATCGATTTTAGACAATATTCTGCTTATTCCCATGGGACGCATGATGATCAGTCGGGGCGTTACTTTACTTAAGCGGGAAGATCAACATTTTGAATTTGCCAACGGCAAAGGCATCGGAAAGGAATGGTTAGGGAAACAAATCCGCATTGATGAGCCGCCGCTCGAGCCCATCCTGATCTCGGACAATGAGCGGGATATCCCGTGGATTAACGTTTTTCGCGATTTGCGCATCGAATTGATTCTGCCGCTCATTTTTCAGAATGAACACAAAGGGCTGATCGGCTTCAGTAAAAAACTTAACGGCCAGCCTTTTTCGGAAAACGAAATCGATTTTTTATTTTCTTTAAGCAACATTGCGGCGCAAGCCATCGAAAACGCCCAAATGTTCGAACAGTTGAATCGGTTGAATCGCTCCCTTGATCAAAAAATTCAGGAGCTGAACACGCTTTTTGAAATCGGCAAAGAGCTAAACCAAATATTCGACGAACAAGGCATTTTAAAACAGCTTTCTTTTTCGTTGATGGGACAAATGTTGGTCAACCAGTTCTGCATTGCCCTAAAAAGAGACGCCGGCTGGGAGCTTGTTTTCAGCAAGGGCTCTCTTTTTCCCAAAGAGAAATGCAGTCAGGTTATCCGTTATTGTGATCGCTTAGCCGCCCTGACGGAGCCGCGTTTCACCGATACGGATTCCGAGCTTACCTTTTTCAAGGATTTGAATATCCGGCTCATCGTTCCGATGGACACCAAAGGTCAGGTGGGCGGCATTATTTTCTTAGGCCCGCGCATGGATCACAAACCTTATGGTCAGCATCAATTGGAATTTTTATCCACCTTAGCCAACATCACAATGATCGCTTTGGAAAATTCCCGCCTGATCAAAGAAACCATTGAAAAAGAACGTTTGGAAGAAGAATTGAACATTGCCCATTCCATTCAGGATCGTTTGTTGCCTGCCTCGTTTCCGCACGTTCCCGGTTTCGATATTCACGGTTTGAACATTCCCAGTAAACAGGTCGGCGGCGATTATTTTGACGTGATCCCCTTGCAAGACGGTAAAATTTTGATGGCCATTGCCGATGTTTCGGGCAAAGGCATGCCTGCTGCCCTGCTCATGTCCAATTTGCAAGCGGGATTACATACGCTGTGCGAAGAAAACTACAATTTGGCCGAGATTACATTCCGTTTAAATAATTTGGTTTACAAAAACACATCCCTGGAACGTTACATCACTTTTTTTCTGTTTAAGTTGGATGCGCATAGCGGCCGATTCGAGTACGTTAATGCCGGACACAATCCGCCGTACCTGCTTCATGCTTCTAACGGCGCACTGGAAGAATTGTTTACAGGCGGCATTATTCTGGGATTTATGAAAGATGCGCAATATGAAATCGGTAACGGTCAGCTTGAACCAGGAGATTTTTTACTCATGTTTACCGACGGGGTTACGGAATGCATGAATACGGATGATGATGAATTCGGTGAGCAGCGCCTGGAAGCACTGATTCGCCGGGAAGCGCCAAAACGTACGTGCCAGGACTTTAACCGGTATTTGGTACAACGCCTGAAGGATTTTGCAGGCGGCCGCGACCAAAGCGACGACATTACCGTTCTGGCGGTCAAACGGCTTCGCGAATCGACACGATAAGCTTATTGGGGTGAAATCGGGTGAATGGTTAAAAAGCGGAATAGGTAAAACATGTAAAAATTATTCCAAAAGTCCGACAAATATTAAAAAAGATAAATAAAACTTTTATCAAGACTATTTCTACCAAATTAATTGCATTGTTTGCAAATTACCTGTAAATTTTAAAACCATGATTGAAAATTTACAGAAATATCGATTTCTACGGCAATATCTTCCGGCGCCAAACAGTAAACGTTTGGTGCTTATTACCGGCGCGCGCCAAACCGGCAAAACCACGTTAGCGCGCAAATTGTATTCAACTTTAAACTACATTAATCTGGATGCTCCGGAAAACCGCGA
>JALWEA010000213.1 GCA_027039465.1 Calditrichia bacterium
ACCATGGAAACCAATTCTTCCTCGGTAAACGGTTTCTGAATGTAGTCCATTGCGCCGTATTTCATGGTTTCCACGGCAGATTCCACCGTAGCATAACCGGTAATAATGATGACATCAATATCCGGTCGCAAGTGCTTTACCGCTTTACAAACCTCAACGCCATCCATTTCCGGCATTTTTAAATCCGTAAAAACAAAGTCATAATTCCGTTTGCGCACCAAATCCAAAGCTTCCTGTCCGGTTTGGACGGTATCGATGGAATAACCGGCCAAGACCAGAATTTTCCGAAAGCTGTCAAGAATGATTTCTTCGTCATCTACGGCCAAAATGCGCGCTTTCGGATTTGGTACTTCAACCCGCTTGAGGGTTTTTGACTCGTGGCTGAAATCCAATTTTAAGTTGGTTTCCAGCGCTTCCTGGCGAATTTTTCGCATTCGTTTCTCTTCGGCACGTTTGAGTATCGTGCGGATGATTAAATCCACAATGATGAAGAGAACGATTGCGACGATTAATAAGAACAAACCCATGGAATTTCTCCTTTATGTTTCGTTTCATTTATTGATTTATCATGAAAAAATAACATGACAACTCGAAAGATATTTTAATTCGTAATTCAAATTTTTCGGTACGATGACGTAAAGCCAACCTTCAAAATACGGGTCTTTTTCCAATTGCGACGGATCGTCTTTTAATTTGTCGTTGACCCGAATGATTTGCCCGCTTAACGGCGCCATTAATTGGTGCACAAGTTCATCTTGCGCCTCGAGTTCCGCACAGGAAAAACCCTGTAAAATCTCCGCTTCCATTGGCAGCAGATTGATCGTCTTGATGGAATTAATAATTTTTAAGAATAAATCCGTTGCCCCGATTTTAACCGAGCCGTCATAGTCCAAATTCATCCAGCTCTGAAATCCCAAATGGCGATACTGCGTTGGGCAGGGAACAATAATCGAATTAATATCGAAATCCGTTTCTTTGTGGCGCCTCTTTAAATCCACGTAGCGAAAGCCCCTGTACAGCGTGCTTAGGATCTCATCCACGGTAAAAGGCTTGGGCAAATAGTCAATCGCGCCCATATCCAACGATTTTACCGCATTTTCAATGGTGGCAAAACCGGTGGTCATAATTACCGACAAATCGATTTGCTCTTCACGCAATTTTTCCAAAAACTGGAAACCGTCCATATCGGGTAACATGATATCGCACAGGCAAAGATCATACGTATTTTTTTGCACCTTATGAAAACCCTGCGTGGCATCGGTAGCCGTATCAACCTGCCAGCCTTCGGCAGTGCCCACGCGCTTGACGGCTTCCAGAATCACATTTTCATCGTCGATTGCCAACAGTTTTCTTGTTTTTTCTTCCATGGCAAATCACCTCAAATTAACGGGTAAATGAATGGTGAAAGTGGTACCGACATTAACCGTACTTTCCACCGAAATAATACCCTCATGGTTTTCCAAAATTCCCCAGATTACCGCCATGCCCAATCCGTTGCCTTCCTGACCTTTGGTGGTGAAAAAGGGATCGAAAATCTTATCCATGATTTCCGGAGGAATACCGCAACCTGTATCGGAAACTTTGATTTCGATGTAATCACGAGGGCCTTGTTGTTCAATGTAATCCCAATATTGCCAACGGCAATCCGAGGTAAAACAGCCGCGCAATTCACCTTTGCCGGGAATTTCCAAAACGTAAACGGGCGCATTGCATTCGGGACACGTTTGTCCTTGATCCACCAAAGAGATATTGCATTTCGGACAACGAATATCGACTTTGTCATCCGAAGTAATGGGCACGCTCATCTTGATGCGGTTCTTTCCGTAAATGGGATCGAGATTCACAAACGTTTCCTGTCCGTTTACGATGACTTTTAATTTGACCGTTGGCAAGCCGTCGATACGTTCCTGTTCATCCATCAGCTCGTGCCCTTTGGGACACAAAGCTTGTTTAATTTGCACCACGCCGTAAGGCGCCAGACGAGTGAGTGAAGTGGTAATGGTTATTTTACCGCCTTTTTTACCAATGGCCTGATAGGCGTTTTCAATTAAGTTGGTAAACACCTGCTGCATCTGGTTCGGATCGATTAAAATTTGCGGTAAATTTTTGCTGAAATGTTTTTCCACGTCGATGTGGTACAGGGTCAGTTGATTTTCCAAAACCGTTAATGCGCGTTCGATAACCTGATGAATGTCCGACTTTACCTTTTTGGGAATGGTCTGTCGGGCAAAATCCAACAATCCCTTGACAATTTCCCTGCTGCGTAAGGTTTCCCGAACAATGACTTCCAGGTCTTTGTGCAGATCGGGTTGATCTTTGGTGCGTTTGAGCAAAAAGCTGGCGTAGGTTAAAATACCGGTTAACGGGTTGTTGATCTCATGCGCAACTCCGGCGGCCAAACGACCGAGCGAAGCCATTTTATCCGATTGGAATAATTGCTGTCTGGCTTCCATCAATTTTTCCGTCATGTGGTTGAAGGAACGCGCCAAAAGCCCCAATTCGTCGTTTCCCAATTCGGGTATTTTGTAATTCAGATTTCCGGAAGCAACCATTCGAACGGCATGCGACAATTTTTTTACAGGGATGCCGATGATTTGTTTGACCAAAATGCCCAACACAACGGCCAAACCCAAGATCGAAAAGAAGGCAAACAAAGCCATTTGGTGTTTAGCTTTACTGAGTTCGGAATCGACCTGTTTTAAGGAAACCGTCAAATCCAGAACGCCCAAAACTTTTTGACTTTTGGGATGGGCATGGCAGGGCGCATTCCAGCATGACGGCTCGTTGTAAATGGGATTAATGACCCCCAAAATACGCGCGGAATCGGGATGCAGGCGGTAAATTCGAATGCGTTTCGACATATTTAATCGAGTCAACGGTTTATCGTAAGCATGGCAGGAATAGCACGCCTCTGCCTTCTTATCCAGAACAATGCCGACCTTCGTAGTGTCGGCCGAGTAAATGACTTTTCCTTCTTTATTCAAAATCCGCACCTGGCGGATGAGCGGCTGCTGCCCGATCGTTTTAATAATCTCATGGGTTACGGCGCGATCGTTGGCCAACATCGAGACCTTAGTGCTGTTTTTTATGGTTTCACTTTCGGCATTGACAAAATTTTTTATCTGATTCAATAGCAGTTTATCCTGCGTGCGGATCGTGTAATACACAAACACGCTGAAAATAATAATGGCCAACGCCGAAATGGTTAAAATCAATTTAAGTGATATTTTACTAAACATGGTACGCCTACCTACCTTTTTAAAATTTTGCCCGGTACATTTTTCGGAAACGATTTATCATCGTGGCAGTCCGTACACTGCGGCTTTTTGGAAAAATCGCGATTGATATGGCATTCGTCGCAATCCGTATCCCGATGATTTTCATCCAGCTCAATGCCCGTGACCGAGTGGTCGAAGGTTCCCGGCTGCCATTTATTGGTATTGTGGCACGAATTGCAATTGGTACTCAAACGCTTAAATCCGTCCTTATGGCATTCCCTACATGCCAAGGATTTATGAAAGGGTTTGAGCGGCCAGCCCGTTTGCGCATGATCAAAGGCTTTGCGTTCTTCTTTACTATGGCAAAACGTGCAATTTTTTTCGATGGCTGTTTTATGGCAGGGCATACAATTTTCATGGGATAAAGCAGCCAATTTTTTCTTTGTAATCTCCTCATGCCCTTCCGTTTTATGACAATCCGAACAGCTCGTGTTTTTATGGCAGGCTTCACACTTTAAACCGAAAGTTTCGATATGCTCTTTATGATGGAAGGTAACGATCGGTTCATCGGGCCAATCGGTTTTTAAAACAAATTGCTTTGGACGTTTGGGCGTCGGAAAAAGATGCTTTGCTTCTTCTTGCGCCTTTTTTACGTCAAAATGAGCTTGAGCTTTTTTGTGGCAAGCTGTGCAGTTGGTTTTGGTTTTCCATTCCGTATTCCATTCGCGGTGACACGAAATGCACAACTGGTGATAGGCTCCTTTCAAAGACGGTTTTGAAAGATCGGTGCGTTTTACGCCTTTTTGGTGGCATGTTGAACAAGGCAATATTTTGCCTGGCGGGTTGTGATGGTGACACGACGTACAACCTCCGTTCATTTGCGCCATGCTGGCATGCAAATAATGATCAAATACTACCGGCGTAT
>JALWEA010000214.1 GCA_027039465.1 Calditrichia bacterium
TTAACGATTGGCAATGGGTGGAACATCGAACCGAAGCGCAGGAACGGCGCATGAGTGTTTGGCTTTCGGAGATTTACAAAAAAGGTCTTCGTTTGGTTGTTCTTGAAATAGGCGCCGGAACGGCTGTCCCCACGGTGCGCCGAACGTGCGAAAAGGTAGCCTGGGAGGCCGAAGCCCGCTTAATTCGCATTAATCCTAGAGAGTATTCCGTCCCTTCCGGACAAATCGGATTGGCCTGCGGAGCAAAGGAAGGATTGGAGCTGATCTTGCCGGATGTCTGATTGTCTTCAGTAGGCGGTAAATGGTGAAATGAGATATTATTAGTAACTGGTAACTGGGAACTGGGAACTGGGAACTTGGAACTGGTACGGCAACCGTGTCTCGATACGATCCCGCTGGCGCGGTCTCTACTCGACAACCGGTTGCCTTTGACCGCGTCCGGTTCCCGAGTAGGACGCCTGAGGCGGACGTATCGAGGGACGGACGCGCCACCGTCTGCCCAAACAACGAATAACGAATACACGAATAACGAATAACCCTTAACCCTTAACTATTAACTCTTAACCTTTCCTCCTATTCCACCTTCACCAACCACGCATCGTACAAACCGTTACCCTCGGAGCTGGTGTAACCGGTAATAATGGCGCCGCCGTCGGTTGTGATCTGCAGGGCTTTTCCTTTGTCAAAGCTGCTACCGCCCAATGTCTTCGACCATTCCGATTCTCCGGTTGATGTTGTTTTAATCAGCCACATATCGCCCAATCCGTTACCTTGCGAATCCGTGTAGCCGCTTAAAATGAATCCCCCGTCCGGTGCAATGCGCAAAGCGTAAGCTTCGTCGGTGCCGTCGCCGCCAAAGCGTTTTTGCCACTGTATGTTTCCCTGGGCATCGGTTTTAATCAGCCAAACATCCGAAACATTACCCGGTGCATTGCTTTTTGTAGCCCCGCAAATAATAAATCCGCCGTCATCGGTTTGTTGCACGTCGTAACCGATATCCTCAAGGGTGCCGCCGAAGGTTCGGCTCCATTGTTTATAGCCTTGTGCGTCGGTTTTCAGTAGCCAAAAATCGTAATCTCCGCTGCCAAAAGACTTTGTGGCGCCAATAATAATAAAACCGCCATCTGCTGTTTGACGAACTTTGTTACCGATCTCATCATTGCCGCCGCCAAACGTGCGATCCCATGTTTTGTTGCCGTTGCCATCCGTTTTAATCAACCAAATATCGCTGCCGCCGCTGCCGTACGATTGTGTATTGCCCACAATAATAAAGCCGCCGTCGCTGGTTTTCTGCAAACCGTTGCCTTGATCGGAGCCGCTGCCGCCAAAAGTTTTTTCCAGTGTTTTCGTACCGTCTTTATCGGTTTTAATCAACCAAACATCCGACGCACCCGCGCCCTGGGATTGGGTGGAGCCGACGAATACGTAGCCGCTTTGAGTGATCTGCAAAGCATTGCCCACATCCACATTGCTCCCGCCGAAAGTCTTTGTCCAAATTTTGTTACCCGTGGCGTCCGTTTTGATAAGATAGGCGTCGTAATTGCCTGCGCCAAACGATTTGGTTGCTCCCACCACAATGTAATTGCCTTCCGCAGTATGTTGCACATCATTGCCGAAATCGTAATCGCTGCCTCCGAAGGTTTTTTCAAAGCTAATGGCAAAACCTACTTTTATGGTACGTTTAGCATTGCTGCGCAAGCCGTTTTGATCTTCCACCTGCAATGTCGGAGTAAATGTTCCGTTGGACGGGTAGCGGTGATCGATTTTGGGATCGGTTTGAAACGGAGTGTCGTAGCTGCCGTCGCCTTGCCAATCCCAGCGATAACGTAAGTTTTTGCCGTCTTCGTAATCCTGAGAAGCCGATGCGTCAAAATGGTACAGATGATCGTCATTGGTATCAACGATAACGGTAAACTGCGCCTCGGGCCGTGTGTTGACAAAATAGCTTGCCGTGGTGACACTGATATTGCCCGCAATGTCTTTAATTTGCAATCGTGCCTCCTTCGCGCCTCCGCCTGTGGTAAAAACCTGTCCGAACAAATCCATCGGCTGCCAGTCCACATCCCAAACGCCGTCGTTCTGAACATCCAAACGCATTATTAATTGTGAGGTAATGGTGAAATTGTCGTGGCTTTGTGTGGGATCAAACTGGAATGATGTTTCGTTGGCGATGCCCGAATCGGGAATGACCGAAAGCACGGCCAGAGGCGGCGTGGTGTCCAAAATAATGGAGCTGTGTACGGTTTGCGAGGTATCGCCGGTGATGTATTTTATTCTCAAATAAACTTTCTTTTGCCCTTCGTCGGGTTGCAATTGCCAATTTTTTCTTTGAAGAAAAGTTTCCCATCGGGCGCCGTTAAAATCCGCCGAATTGGAAAGCATCATTTCTTTGGCCGCTCCGGCAATGATGGTTAATGAAACATCAATCGAATTGGTGTAAACCGCGCCGCCGTTAATGACCAAAACCGGTTGCGTACTGACCGCCACGGGCGCGATATTGGAAAGCGCCGTGGTTGTATTTTGTGTGGAAACCGCTGCAATACGGTAAAAATAGGTGTGTCCGTTACTAATGTCTTGATCCGTATATTGGGTGGAAGTTGCAGCCAATTGCTTTAATAGTTTGAAATTTTCGTTTGAATCGATGCTTTTGTAAAGATTAAATTGTTTCAGGTGATGAGTAGCGGGAATTTGCCATTTAAGCGTAACCCCGCCGTTGTCTATGGAGGCCTGCAGGTGAAACGGATCGCCGCGTGTGACCGGATTCTCCGTATCGAACGGATTGTCGTTTGCGGGCGCGGTCGGCTTTTGTGCGCAAGCGGCTAAGAAACTTAAAGCGCCGGCGAATAAAATCAAAACAAACCAATGTTTGTATTGCATGCGTTTTGTCCTGTCTTTATTTGAGCATAATCATTTTGATCGTTTTCTTTTTCTTCGAAGATTGTAAAATTCCGAAATACAAACCGGACGGCAGCTCTTGTCCGAAGTCGTTTTTGCCGTCCCAAACCAACGAGTGGCTGCCGGGATTGCAATCTTTGTCAATCAAAGAGCGTACTTTTTGCCCGGCAATATTGTAAATCGTTAATGCGATTTTGCTTTTTTGAGCGATTTCAAAAGTGATGGTCGTTCTTGCATTAAAGGGATTCGGGTAGTTACGAAATAATTCGAAATTGCGCGAGAGCTCCGGCTTTTTTTCGATGGTGTCAAATAAGTAGTCCGGATTGTAAATAATGGGTATGAGCAAACTGTCGCCATTAAAATAAACTATCAGCGAATCGGTTTCAATCGACGAAGTTTTAAATAAACGGTTTTTGGTTAATACCATGACGCCAATAATAAAAGACGTGGAATCGCCGGCGGCAATTTTGCGCGGAAACGAATCCGGATGATCAACGGTAAACAAACCGTATTCTTCTTTTGTGCCGATCCAGCGAATACAAATATCGGTTAAGCTGATGTTTTTTAACCAAACCGTTTTTTGATCTCCGTCTTCCCAGGTGAGAAATTTGACGGTATCGGGATTTACTTCCAATAACTTGGAAGGATGGTAATAGCTTAACGTAAAGTTGATGTTCGACGTAGTGTTCCCGGCCTGAATCGGTACGTTGTTGATTTGTTGGGTTAAGTAGGAATCCAACATGGCGGTAACCGTGTAAACCGAATCCGGCGCCGAAATGGCAAAAATATAATTCCCGTCGGCGTCCGGATGCACCATGGTGCCGATGCCCACCCAAGCATCTGCAACATTCCCCTTGCCGCCGCTCAACGTAATTCTACCGGAAACAAAAGCCGGATTGGTAGCCTGTGCGCGTTCGTAACAACCCATATCAATCACCACCTGTCCCTCGCCGGTTCCGTCTTGAATGCGCAGATGCCCGTCCAAATCGTAAGCGGGAATGGAATCCGCCGCCGTCGATATTCCGGCGTCAATACAAGGACTGTAACCCTTTAGATGGAAATCGCCGTTTTGCGGATCGACAAATTGCGGATCACGGAAAATATTGCCGCCATTGTCCGTGGCATGGATGGGCAGACAAAACCGCATGCAACTGTTAGAAATCGTAAATTCCCCGTCGAAATCGGTTCGATTATCCCAGAGAATGCAGTTGGTGACCTCGGGCGCATTCCAAATACTGCAAA
>JALWEA010000215.1 GCA_027039465.1 Calditrichia bacterium
AATTTGAACCGTTCAGCAAGCGCAAACGGTAAACGTTACCGGCCACATCAAAAGAGGCATCCGGTTGACCGTTTATCAAAATCCGATCGCCCAAAAATCCGGTCATGCGTTGCATCATGCCGCCGGTCAGATACACTAATTGGTTGTTTCGATCAAACGTACGATCCTGAATGACCAACGGCAAATCGTAACTACCTGAGGGTAAGCCAAGAGCCTGCTCTTCATCGTCGCTGACAATAAACAATCCGGCCAAACCCGAGTAAACCTGCGGGCCCGTTTTGCCATGCGGATGAGGATGGAACCAATAAGTTCCCGCGCGATTAGCTACCGTAAACTCATAAACGTATGTTTCACCTTTGTCAATAACGTAGCGCGGGTGTCCGTCTGCCTGTTCCGGAACGTGCAATCCGTGCCAGTGCACAGTGGTTTCCTGATCGATTTGATTCGTAAAATGTACCCGTACTTTTTGCCCGGTCTTTAATCGAAAAATCGGCCCCAGATAGGAATTTTCGATGGGTTGTACAACATGGGACGGGCCTTTCAGAACTTTTGCCACATAATGTTGAATGCGCGTAGGCTGCCCGTTAAAAATTTGCACCTTACCCGGCTGCGCTGATAAGGCAATTTCCACATCGGGTTGGAAATTAGGGTCGGCCATCGCTTTGGTTGTTATTGATCGCCCGCCTTTAAAAGGATTCCAAAGCGTTAAACCACCCAGACCTGCGCCCAACCCGATAGCTGCGTAGCCTAAAAATTTTCGTCTGTCCATGATTTCTCCTCTAAAATATTTATTCGCTTGATAAGGCCTGAATGACTCTTTGCAGCTTTTCCCCAATTTGTTCGGCGATTTTTAACAGTTCATCGTTGCCCACACCAATCATAGATTGCACGGGATTAACGGCAGCAACTTCAACTTTCCCGTCGGCAATTTCCTGAAGCACCACGTTGCACGGCAGCATTGTGCCGATTTTGTCTTCCACGGCCAAGGCCTGAATGGCAAAGGGCGGATTGCAGGCTCCTAAAATACGATATTTGCGAAAGTCCACACCTAATTTCTTTTTAAGCGCACCTTGAATATCGATGTTTGCCAAAACCCCAAAACCTTCTTTTTGCAGTTCGGCGCTTACTTTTTCTACGACACTTTCAAAGTCGCCGTTAACGATTGTTCCATAATAAAAACTCATTGTTTTCTCCTATAATTTTTTGTTTAGTGCGTATTTCCTGATTCTTGCGAATCATGAGACATGTTTTGATTTCCCATGTTCATCATGGGTGTTTCCGAATCCAAAGAGGTTGTTGCGATCTCGGACAATTGCAATCGGCCCGATCCGGATAAGGCAAATCCCGTTTGTCTAGGCGATAAGTCGGAACCATGCCCGTGAACCAATAATTTTTCATTCACATATCCGCGATAATGGCCGCTGCTTCCAACCACTTTTAAATTAACCCATCCGGTGGCGTTTACAGAAGCTTCATCGAAAATTTTCAACGTACCGTTGTCGATTCGACCCAACCGAACTTTACCCTGATCCAAAGCCAAAAAATCGTAATTATATTGCGAGGAAGCATGATGAACCAATATGAAGCGTCCGTTGAAGCCTTCGGTATTCAAGCGAGCGGTAAGCTGCACATTTTTCAATAACGGGCCATACGTAAACATAGCGGATTGGTTTTGACTGGTTTCAATTGCTACCGCATTACCTGTTTTAGTCGATTTTATTGTTTGTAATTTTAAGGCTTCCCAACTTCCCTTTACCAAACGAAAATTTTCGCGTAGGGTCTGTGCTGCCTGCGGCGATGCTTGCCATAGCCACGAACCGTTCTCGCTGATCGGTATTTTTAAATCGTTGGTAGCTTTTTGTGTTTGCGGTTGGTCTTTTACGGTTTGAACATTCGTACCCACGCCATAGCGAAAAACCAGTTCACCGCCATGCTCGGCGGTTTGTTGTACCAAGCCCAGTCCGGCCGCAGCTACAATAAACAGGACGATAGATACCGCGGTACGCTGATCCCATTTACGCCAGGCAAAAAGTAATCGAATGAGAGCATAAATACTGAAGAACAACATTGTGTATAAAGCCAGATCGGCATGCTTGCTAATTACCGGATAAGAAGGTGCCGGAAAATTTACAATGTCCGCCGCCTGTTTACCGGTAATGTAAGCCGCCACCGTTCCCAATGCTCCGAACACATACAGCCACAGAGCTGCGGGTCGAATCCAGTCATAGCGCTTTAAGATCAAACTTAAAAAATCGGCCAGCACTGCAATGACTAACAAAGCAACGGGAAAATGAACTATGAGAGGATGCACATTTGACATCCATTCGGGAATTAAACTCATTTTAGTCTTCCTTTTCTTTTTATTGAACGTTTAATTTTTTTTACAGGGCGTCACTATTAATAGCCCCTGTGCGAATTTTGATAACTTTCTCTACCGGAGTGACATAAATAATCCCATCACCTTTCATACCGGTATATGCCACTTGTCTTAATTTCGTGGTAATTTTTTCAACCTTGTCAGCCCGGCAGACCAATTCCAATTTGGCGATCTTGGAATACTTTTTAATGATTTCAATTGAATACTCAGCGTCTGTTAGGTCTTCCAAATGTTTGCCAACACCCATAACTTCCGTAATCGTGAAATCGGTAATGCCCAAGTCTTGTAAGGCATCAATAATTTTATCCACTTTGTAAACACGGACAAATGCTTTTATCTCCTTCATAACAACTCCCCGATTACAAGTTGATTAAATCATTTTTCATGCGCTCAAATTCTGTTTTCGAAATTTCGCCGCGCGCATATCGGGCTTTTAAGATTTCCAGCGCATCATTTTGCGAAGGCATTCCGTCACCACTGTTGTAAGGCCCCATTGAACGTCGATTGTTATTGATAACGTTATATGCTCCCCAGCCAATGAGCAATAAAGCGACGATCCAAATAATCGATCCGAATCCCATTCCAAACATCATGATTTTTCTCCTTTTTTTAATTCATTTTGTTTTTCACTGTCAATAAGGGCAATAGCTATGCCAGAGAAATATATATTAAGCCATCCTAATATTTTTATTGAAGTTATATAAAACGGCCAAATAAAATGATTGGGTTTTGTTAGAGAATAGTCTTCAAAATATTTGAAAATTGCAGAATAGTCTACATGGGAATTTTAAAAAGGCCGGATAAATAGATGTGATTTTTTTGTTGTTTCAATTAAATGTAAATGTCACAATATTTTAATTATGTCCGTATTATGGGAAGTTGTAACAAAGTCAAGGCAATTTTTAGAATTTTTTGTAACAAAGTCAGGGTAATTTTAAGGGATATTTGTAACAGAGTCAGGGTAAATTTTAGGAATCGCTTTCATCCGCTTCTTCACAATGAGGACAATACCCATCATCTCCGCTTCCATGACAGGAAAGGTTTTTATGTTTAAAAAGGCCAACAACAAATGTACTTAGCCGAAATCCGACGCCACCGATAATAAGCAAAATGATTGTTAAAACTATGATTGTTTTAAAGGGCTCTTGCATGCCATACCGCCTTTAATAGGCGGACAGGACGGTTGCAACTTCCGTCCTGCCCTGAAAAGTCCGTCACCCGGACTATTTCTTTTTATTTAATGAGATTCATTTTTTTAACGATGGATTTTCCATTTACATTAAGCTCATAATAATAGGTTCCGCTGGACAATGCTTGTGCATTAAACGTAAAACGATGTTCACCGGCACTTTTTATCCCGCTAATTAAGGTTCGAATTTTTTGCCCCAGTCCGTTGTAAACGGTTAGCCGAACTTGCGCCGACTGCGACAATCGATAAAAGATGGTTGTAACCGGATTAAAAGGATTCGGGTAATTTTGTTCCAATGAAAATCCCTTAACCGTTAAATCGGGTTGTTCGCTAACGGATGTAAAAGCCTGCTCACCGCTTAAAATAACATAATTACTGACTTCATCACTGGAGAAGGTAATCGTATTTTCCTGTTGATTTAAAACGGCATCTGAAACTGAAACCCAGCTTTGCGACCGATCATCCCAATATTTAACTTCAATTGTCGCTTCGTTAATGCGTTCACCCTGTAATTGAATATCCGTGTAATGAAGTTTGTAGTCGACATTCGAATTGAAATTTATATGT
>JALWEA010000216.1 GCA_027039465.1 Calditrichia bacterium
ATTCAATGTCAGAGGCAGAAATTATCCTGCCATTGGATTTAATTATTGCGCTCATGGAAGGAATATAATAAAAGGAATGGGAGGAGTCCAGTCTTTTTAAGGGCTCTTAAGTTGACGCCAATGCGATGCTCGGGATTTTCAACATGGAGGGTGCCTAAGTATTTGTGACGGTTTGTTGAGTTGTTGAAATAAAAGGGGTAATGGCCGGATGTCATTGTAGGAGCGAGCGCGGCGAGTGACGTGGCAATCCCTTCCAAAGTAGCAACAGATTTACTGAATTCTTAGTTCCGTCGCAGTTACTTGGTATTCTGCCATAATTTTGCGTGCCGGTGGGCGAACAATGACTTCAATTCAACAATTAATCAAATGCCACAGCTAATTGGGCACCCTTCCATACGATAGTAGGGAAGGGTGGGGGATGGGTTAAAATAATGAAATTGCGAGCTTAATATGTCAATAGTATCGAGGAACGAGTGAAGCAATCTCATCCAAATCAGCAACGGCCCTGAATAATGTTAGGGATTCTTCTCCCGACGCGTCGGGATCAGAATGACAGACCACCATAAGTCAATAGTAGAAGTGGAAAGGGTTAATACTCCTGCGAGTAATGGCATAGAGGACGAGAGACTGCCTGGCATTCGGTGTCCTTTGTTTCCATTCGGTTCCACCGAAGCAAAGCGGTTTTTTTCTTATCTTGAAAATGATCCTGCACGATGACACGATGATATTACAATCGGATCTTAATTGGCCTTGGAATTAAAAGGCAATAAAATCTGCACAACGGTAGAAAAGCCTTCGCGTGAAATAATCGAGATGGTACCGTGATGGTTTTCAATAATATTTTTGGCAATGGCCAAACCCAATCCCGTACCGTTGACTTTGGTCGTAAAAAACGGATCGAAAATTTTCTTTAGGTTTTCTTGATCGATACCAGGGCCGTTGTCGCAAATCTCGATTTCCACAAAATTTTCAAAGCCGTCTTTCGGGCTATTGATGAGATTGGCGCTTATTAAAATCATACCTTTTCCTTTCACGGCTTCGATGGCGTTTTCCAAAAGAATTTGCAAAACCATTTCCAGCAAAATCGGGTCGGCCTGAATATTTTTAACGGCGGGATCTATTTCAATTTTAATTTGTAATTTGCCGTTTAAAAAGGGTTTGAATTTTTGTAAAGATTTTTGAATGAGCGGCTCTAACTCAATTTCCGTAATATTCGGCTTATCCAAATGGGTAAAACGCAGCAGTTGCTTGGTTAATTCTCTAACGCGTTGCAGTTCGCCGTTCAGCAGAGCAAAATCATCTTTTAAATTTACTTCTTTTGACAAAGCCTGCTCGGTTTTTAATTGCAGGGTTTGCAAACCCAATTGAATGGAAGCGAGCGGTGCCTTGATGTCATGCGCCAATTTTTGCAAGGTTTCCACCCACAGTTGAAGTTGTTTGTTTAAAGTTTCGTTTTTGGGCAAATCCACAAGAATCAAAAATCCCACGGGCAGATTAAACAGTCCGCGCAACACAATACCTTGAAATTTAATGTCCAACATTTGGTTGTCTATTTTTAAGGTGGTCGTTTTTTCGGCCATCGATAAATTTTGAACGACTTCATCAATCAAAGCGACCAATTCCCTGCGTTCCTCAAGTGCCGTGGAATAATGCATGCCCAAATGTAAATGGCGATGTAATTTAAGTGTTTGTTCGAAAGTACCGTTTAACGACCGAATATAACCGTTAACATCAAGTGCCAACAAACCTTCGGGAAGAAACTGGGCTAATTCGTGTTTGATTTCTCTAGTGTAATAGCGCCTTTGCAACAATTGGTAGGTAAAATTAAGCAAAATATATAAAGTTAAAGCGATTATTAAAGCAATTACGTAACGAAGCCGGTACAGGGGATTCGAACCGTAAATCAGGTAATAAAGGTAGTCAGGCGTTTGGGCAATTAATTCCGAAGGATTTTTTAATCCGTTGTGCTTAACGGAAAACAACGTGCGCCAATTCAATTTTAAATTTTTTGCATTAACTAAAGTTGCTTCCGAAAAATCGGGGCGAACAATAACATATCCCTTTTCACCGATCCCGAAAATTTCTTTTTGCCCGTCCGCATTAAAATCCGCAGATAAAATTTGATGATCGATCGGATAGGTAAGACGGTTACGCCAAATGGTGTTTAATTTGGAATCGATCCGTTGAACCAGGCCGGAGCTATTGGATAAATAAAGTCGGGTGAAATTGTATTCCGGTGAAGAAATAAGGTACCAGTGTAATTTCGGTGATAATTTCTTTTGATAAAGTAATTCTCCTTTGGGTGTGTAGGCATATAATGTCGGCACATAGTCGTAAGCGCCGTGATAATCATACAATACAATCAGGTAATTTTGTCCGTTCTCTCGTAAAACCTTAGTGTGAATCTCCGAAAACGGATAAGGGAAAGAAACGGGTTGAAACAGAAAGCGCAGATTAAGATCGAAAACAATTAACCAGGGTTGCTGATCGCTGAACGGGGAGGGTTTATGGCAATTGCCCGGTGCGCTGGTTGTTTCCATGATAAGTTCGGGGATATGATCTCCGGTAATATCGGCTAAGAGGGGTTTGCCGAAAAGAATACATCCCTGTGCAAACCGTGTAAACACTTTCTGGGAACGAATGTCAAATTTGACAATGCCTCGGGGATGCAAACTGAAACCGGCGCGCAAAATAATAAACATTTCCTTATATCCGTCCCCGTCCGAATCATAAAAAGTGACGCTTGGTGAATAAACATCCCAAACTTTTCGCGGATTGGGATTTGGGCGGGGAGCGGTTACAATTGGCTTACGGTAAATTAAGAATTGATTTTGCTGCCTCGGGTCAAAAGCATACAGGAAGAGAGAGTCATTGCCTTTGGTAAAAAAATAGACTTCGTCGTGCTTGTCGTTATCAAAGTCACCAAAGTAAACGGATTTGAAAAGGATGGATTCTCCGCAAGTCCATTGATCTACCAGGCCGTCTGAAGATGTGAAATATTTAATGCCATCCTGATGATTAGGAAATACATCATGTTTGATTTCAATATGTTCGCTATAGCCGTCATGGTCAAAATCATGATAAATGTATTGAAGCACTGGGCGATTCTTAGCGATTCGCTTATTTATTTTTATTTGATGTCGGGTAATAAACGATTGAAAAATTAAAAATAATATCCATGTCAGCAACAATGCGGCAAGAAGAATAAAAACACGAATTTTTCTTTGCAGGGAAATTAAATGGCTTTTCATTTTAAAACGATTTTGTCATCCTTAAACACATTACAAATCCATTTAATTAAATCCGATTTGCTACATGAGTCATCATCGGGTATTATGTTAATTTAAACCCGTATAAAAAAGTCTAATTAAAAACGTTTATAAAAGCAAGAAAAAATTGAGCGACCGTTGTTAAACACGGAAAGAATGCAGCGGTTTTTTTGAGCCAATCAAGCGAAAATCACCGAAAAAAGTTTGATGAATTCTAACCCGGGTGATTTTTTAATTGTCGTCGCCCCTACAAGTCCGGCAGAATCACTCGGGAACCGGACGCGATCAAAGGCAACCGGTTGTCGAGTAGAGACCGCGAAAACCGGTTCGTATCGAGACACAATTGCCGCACCCGTTCCCAGTTCCTAATTCCCGCCAATGACAGGCCCCTTTTTGATTTGCCAACCTAATCGCTCGGTTTTGGATATTTTAATTTATTGCTTATTGCTTTCCAAAAATAATTTGATTTTTGGCCCTAGGCTGAAAATCAGAAACATAATATACAACACTTGGAGAATGGGTTTAAAAGATAGTGCAAAAACCGTAAGGCTGCTAAACATGGTAGCCGCTACGGCCAAAGAAATGGCCTGAGAACTGGCCGTAGCCCCCAGGATGAGAATCATGCCTTGCGCGTAGGGTAAACGGAAAAGTTTTGCGGCCAAAACGGAAAGAGTTGTTTGAATCAGGTAATAGATCAGCAATCCGCCGGCCACTAACAAAAAAACGATAGGTTGCTTAATAACAATAGGAGCGACTTTGGCTACGGAAAAAAAGACAATTAATAAGATTCCAATAGCGGATACACCGGGAAAAAATTGTTTAATTTGCATAAAATAGGATTGCCCCTTTGTACGAA
>JALWEA010000217.1 GCA_027039465.1 Calditrichia bacterium
AAGAAAATATCGACGGTATTAGCGAAGTTCCGCCGGACCGCTGGGACAAAGACGCTTTTTACGCTCCCGAACCAACGCCTGGTAAAATGGTTACCAAATACGCCGGTTTTATTGATAATGTGGATTTATTTGATGCACAGTTCTTTGAAATTTCTCCAAGGGAAGCAGTGCAAATCGATCCCCAGCAACGATTATTATTGGAAGTTACCTGGGAAGCATTCGAGCACGCCGGCATTCCCGCGGAAAAATTCATGGGCAGCAACACCGGTGTGTTTGTAGGCATTAGCAGCAACGACTACGCCCGTCTTGGCCACGGTCATTTGGAAAAAATCAACCCCTATTCCGGTACGGGAAATGCTTTTAGTATTGCTGCCAATCGCATTTCATATCTATTTGATCTTCACGGGCCAAGCCTGTCCATGGATACGGCTTGCTCTTCTTCTCTAGTTGCGGTACACAATGCTTGCCAAAGTCTGCTTGACGGCGATTGTGATTTGGCCATAGCGGGAGGAGTAAATTTAATTTTAACGCCGGAACTTTCCATTACCTTCTCGCAAGCGCACATGCTTTCGCCGGACGGACGCTGCAAAACGTTTGACGCCAGCGCAGACGGCTACGGCCGCGGTGAAGGCGCCGGAGTGGTAATCTTAAAACGTTTGTCCGATGCCATTCGCGACGGCGATCGTATTTTAGCGGTCATCAAAGGTTCTGCGGTAAATCAGGACGGCAAAAGCAACGGCATCACTGCGCCCAACGGTCAGGCACAGCAACAGGTTATTTTAAACGCTATGGCCACCGCCAATGTGGAACCGGATCAAATTCAATACATCGAAACGCATGGTACCGGCACCATTTTAGGCGACCCCATCGAGATTGAGGCGTTGAAAAAAATAATGCTCCGGGAACGAAGCAAGGACAATTGGCTTTACATCGGTTCCGTTAAAACCAACATCGGTCATTTGGAATCGGCGGCAGGCATTGCCGGATTAATCAAGGCCGTTTTAGCTTTGCATCACGAAGAAATTCCGGCCCATCTGCACTTTAAGGAACTGAATCCCCACATTCGTTTGGATGGGGCACCGATTAAAATCCCCACGCAAAATATTCCCTGGAAACGGGGCGATCGTAAACGTTTGGCCGGGGTAAGCGCTTTCGGTTTCGGCGGCACCAATGCGCATGTTATTTTGGAAGAAGCGCCTTTGCAGGAAAATCTTGATCCTGAGCGCGGGAAACATGTTAAAGAACGGCCGTTCATTTTGCCGATTAGCGCAAAGAACAAAGAAGCCCTGCTCGATTACACACGCTCACTTAGCCAATTCATCCATCATCACGTGGCCGAAGATGCCAACATGATTTACGATTTGCTGCATACACTTTCGCTTAAGCGCACCCATCTGGACACACGATTGGCCGTGATTGCCGAGAGCAAGGAAGAATTGCGCCAAAACATGATCGATTTTATCGAACAAAAAGAAAACCCGTGGGCCGTTTCGGGACAATTCAATCCGAACTTCCGTCCGCGGTTGGCTTTTGTCTTTTCGGGGCAGGGACCGCAATGGTGGGCCATGGGACGCGAATTGTATCAAAAAGAGCCGATTTTCCGAGCAACGATCGACCGCATTTCCCTGCTGTTGGAAGAATATGCCGATTGGAATTTAAAAGATGAGTTGATGGCCGATGAGGCCCATTCGAGATTGGACGATACGGAAATCGCCCAACCGGCCTTATTCGCCATTCAAGTTGCGTTGAGCGCTCTATGGCGCACCTGGGGTGTGGTTCCCGATGCCGTTTTGGGGCACAGTGTGGGTGAAGTTGCCGCTGCGCATTTGTCAGGCATTTTAAGTCTGGATACGGCCATTAAGGTAATTTACCACCGCAGTAGGGTGATGCAGCAGGCCACGGGCAAAGGCAAAATGGCGGCCATTGATCTTCCGCTGGAAGAGGTGCAAAAATTAATCGAACCCTTTGCAGACCGTCTTTCCATCGGCGCTCAAAACAGCGTTACTTCCACCGTTATTTCCGGTGACGAAGCGGCCATCGACGAAGTATTTAAAATGTTGGAAGACAAAGACGTATTCCACAAAAAATTGCCGGTTAATTACGCTTTCCACAGCCCGATTATGGATTCCTATCTACCCGAATTGAAGGAAGCCTTACAAGACATTCAGACGCATGCCATGCAAATACCCATTGTTTCCACCGTTACCGGAACGCTAGCCAAAGAAGGCGATTACGACGCGGATTACTGGACTCAAAATGTCCGGCAATACGTCCACTTTTCAGATGCCGTGAACTATTTACTGGATCAGGATTACAACATTTTTATCGAAATAGGTCCGCATCCCGTTTTACGCAATTACTTAAAGCAAAATGTGGATCATCACAAAAAGCAGGCCTACATTTTACCTTCTATCCGACGCAAAGAGCCAGAACTGCGACGCATGATGCTGACTTTGGCCAATTTGTACACTATTGGTTACCGCATGGATTGGAAGCGACTGTATCCGCAGGACGGGCAATTGCTGGATATTCCGCACTATCCTTTCCAGCGCCAACGTTACTGGTTAACCGACGAACTGGAATCCGAAACGCAAAAAACGAGCGTAACAAGCGAAAAACAAGTGCATCCCTTGCTGGGAGAAATTCAAAGTTCTCCTTTCTTCTCGGCCAATATCAACTGGACGATTCAATTGAATCCGGATTACATCGCTTCGTTAAGCCCGACTCCGGAGGCGGCCAAACAGTTTGTTCCGGAAGCGGCCTATTTGGAAATGGCCATTGCGGCTTCGCATCAAATTTTCCAACAAAAAGCGGCCAAACTGGAAAATGTAATCTTCAAAAATATTTTTAGCGCGGAAGATTCGCAAAACCGGGAATTGCAATTCAGCTTAACGCCGGTTTCTTCTCAAAAAGCCTACTTTCAGGCTTACAGCCGGGTGCGCAATCAAGCGGCCGAGAATCAATGGACCATGCACAGCATCGGCGCGATTGTCAAAACCGAAAATCCCGAGGAAAAAGCGCCCAAATCGCTGACCGAACTGATGCAGACTTTAAAGCCCGTTGAAAACATCAGTGACTTTTTAAATACAAATAGCGCTCATTTGGAATTTTACATCCAAAATCTTTTACCTTCCATTGAGGGCTTGTGGGAAAACGGCGATGAGTTGCTGGCCCGCATTAATCTTGATAATATTCAAGCCAACGGTTGGAAAGAATATCATATTAACCCGTACATCTTAAAATTAACCTTTTTGTTAATTACGGGACAATTGAAACGATTGCACAAAGATATTGAATTATTTACGGTGAAGGCTTTACGTTCGTTTACCGTTTTACAACCCGGACAATCCGAATTTTGGCTCTATCTGCAAAACCATTCATCTGATACGGAACACCAAGGTTTGGTCACCTTTGATTTTTACATTTTGGATGATTTGGAACAGGTTGTTTTGGCGGTTAACGATTTGCATTTGAAAAAATTCGCTCCGCAAGAAGCTTTGGCCAACATCCTGTACACTACCGTTTGGAAACCGTTGGATGCCGAATTGTTAAAAGCTCCCTCGCGAACTTTGGCTACGCGCTGGCTTATTTTTGACGATCACAGCGCGCGGGCGCAGGAATTCGTGGGGCAATTGGAGCACAAAGGTTACGAATGTTTGCGTATTTTTATTTCCGAAGAAAACACCATTTCCGAAGATTTAAATGTGCATCTGAACCCCAAGGAACCGGATGAGGCCTTGGCCCTGTTAAAATCACTTGCCAATGAAAGCAGTGAAATCGTTTATTTTTGGAATTCCCTTGAATCGATTAATCGCCGGGAAACTTTGTCCTTTGTTTTAAACGGTTTAAAGGAAATGGAACGTCCGGTAAGGAATTTCTGGCTGGTAACATTGAACGGACTTCAGGTTAACGGACAAAAACAAGCTCCGAATACCAATCAGGCATTTTTAAGCGATTTGGCTTTTGCCCTGGAAGATATCGAGCACTTCCCCGTTCGCCAAATTGATCTGCAAAAAGAATCGGGAAGAACGCTTTTTACAACCGTTTCTCTACCGCTGAATGAAAAACGTTTTGCTTTGCGCGACGCTAAAATTTATGTGGAACGTTTGGTGCATCAATTGCC
>JALWEA010000218.1 GCA_027039465.1 Calditrichia bacterium
TCGAGAATTCCGGGGTCTTGACTTCTCCTTCTTCGTTACTTGGGTTAGTTGGAAAATAATAGCCCAAGACCTATATGTCAATAGGTAGCCAAACGTTTTGGACGACATACAAAAAATGTCGTCCTTTTTCTTGACTTTACACTTAATAACTATGAGGGGGACAACAGGGGGTGGAGAAAAAACAACGGCCCATTAATCCTTTCCCAATGCGCCGAGACGGCTCCACAGCAAGCATCAAAATCGAAATACTTCGCTGCAGAAATGGCCGGAATAATGTTAGGGATTCCTCGTCCCGCAGGAGCGTGAATCGGAATGACAGAGCCGGAATTAACCGATTGAAAAAACAAAAACAACAAACCATCCATTCAACAACCTGGTCGGTCAATTCTTTTTTGCTTTTTTAATATACAACTGATATATTAAAGATATATTAAAATTATTCGGGTAATAACATGCAAGCCATGAAAAACAAAAGTCTGGCCGAACAGGCTTACGAGAAAATCGAAGAATTGATCGTTACTCTGCAGTTGGCTCCGGGTACGGTTTTTACCGAAGGGGAGCTGTGTCAAAGACTTAATATCGGGCGAACGCCGGTGCGTGAAGCATTGCAGCGTTTGATCATGGACGGCCTGGTTAAATCCATGCCGCGCAGAGGTATGATGGTTACGGAGGTGAATATTGCCGATCAGATGGCACTGCTGGAAACGCGCCGAGTGTTGGAACGACTGATCGTTTCCAAAGCAGCGCGCCGTGCCACGGAGGAACAAAGGCAATTACTGCAACAATATGCCTTCGAAATACGGGATGCGGCACAAAAAGGTGATTTGGCCGAGTTCATGCGCTGTGATCATAAGTTTGACCGCTTGGTGGAAGAAGCTTCCGGCAATCCGTTTGCGGTCAAAGCCAATGCGCCGTTTCATGCCCATTGCCGTCGCTTTTGGTACTACTACCACATCAACGGCGATCTGCAACGTTCCGCGGATTTGCATGCGGATATCATGCGTGCCATTGCCCGATCCGATGAAGAAGGCGCTGCCAAAGCTTCCGATGCCTTCATGGACTATTTGGAAGAGTTCACGCGCAGCGCGTTAAATCGTTAACAAATTCATTTGGGAAATCGTTCGAATGCGAAGGATTATTTTTCTTCTTTTGATTTTAACGACTTGGCTGGCGGCGCAGGACAGCACTTTGGTCGCCCGACTCGTTGCCCTGCCCGGTGTGGCCGTCAAAACCGTTCGTCCCGACCCGGGATTCAGGCAGGCTTTTGAAATCGATTTTACCCAACCGATGGATCACAACCGACCTTACGGCGCCCAATTCAAGCAACGCATTATTCTTTCCCACCTTAGCGTAAATCGTCCGGTGGTCTTGATCACCGAAGGCTACAATTTTTATTCCAATCACACACGCGAATTGAGCCGATTGCTCCAGGCCAATGAAATTCGTGTGGAGCATCGGTTTTTCGGAGAGTCCAAACCCGATTCCATGGATTGGAGGTACCTGACCATTGAGCAGGCGGCGGCCGATTATCACCGCATTGTGCAAATATTTAAAAAGATTTACCCGAAGCAATGGATCAACACCGGTTGGAGTAAGGGCGGACAAACATCCATTTTTCATCGTTATTTTTATCCCAACGACGTGGCGGCAACCGTGGCCTACGATGCGCCTCTGAATTTGCAAAAAGAGGAAAAACGGATTGATCGGTTTTTCGGTAAAGTTGGCACTGCCTATTGTCGTCAACGACTTAAAGCATTTCAGCGCACCGCATTGAAACGAAAAAACCAACTGCTTCCCTTGTTCAAGCAATTTGCACAGCAAAAGCACTATGACTATTCCATCGGATTGGAAGCCGCGCTGGAATATGCCGTGTTGGAATATCCTTTTTCCTTTTGGCAGTATCACAAAATCGAATGTGATTCCATTCCGGATTCCACCGCCTCAGCAGTGCGTATTTTCAATCATTTGAAACGGGTGGTAGCTTTATCGTCTTACAATGATCATGCTTTGAACTCTCCTGCCATGTACCAGTTTTTCACGCAGTTGGGCTACTACGGCTACGTGACCAAAGGATTGGAACCCTATCTTTCCGGAGCTTACGGCTATTCCAACAGCATTTTTGCACCCGAAGCCGCCCGCGACCGGTACGATCCCGGGCCCATGCAACGCATCAATCATTGGCTGCAAACCAAGGCGCGTCGCATGTTATTTATTTACGGCGGCCGCGACCCTTGGTCGGCTTGTGCCGTGAATACCAACGGGAATCCGAATTTAGTCAAGTTTGTCCTTCCCGAAGGCAATCATTTCACGTTTATTCGTACTTTCCCGCCCGATCGGCAACAAGCAATATTGCACATTTTACGCCGTTGGCTGGCAGGGAATAACGGGCAGGCACGATAAAATTCAAAAAAAATTTTAAAATTTCGGAGAAGCAATGAATCCGCAAAAATCATTTTCACAAAAACTGAAATCATTCCGCTGGCAGGCGCCGGATCATTGGCTTAAAATTCGCACGATTGACGCGCACACCGAAGGGGAGCCGTTGCGCATCATACTTGACGGTTTCCCGGAATTAAAGGGCGACACCATTCTGGAACGCCGTCGTTATGCCAAGGAACATTATGACCACTTACGCAAAAGTTTGATGTGGGAGCCGCGTGGTCACGCCGATATGTACGGTTGCATTTTAACACCGCCGGTTAGCGAGCAGGCCGATTTCGGTGTTTTGTTCACACACAACGAAGGCTTTTCCACCATGTGCGGACACGGCATTATCGGCATTACGAAAGTGCTGTTGGAAACGGACTTTTTAAAAAAGGAAGAACCGTTGACCACCGTGCGTATTGATACTCCGGCCGGATTGGTCACGGCTTTCGGGCATGTAAAAGACGGCCGAATACGCCGAGTCACCTTCCACAATGTACCCTCGTTTGTGCTGACTTTAGATCAAACGGTTGCGGTGGAAGGTTTGGGAGAGGTGCGCTACGACATTGCTTTTGGCGGAGCTTTTTACGCCTTTGTGCAGGCCGAGGAAATCGACTTGGCATTGACACCTGAAAATTACCGGCGCATCATCGAGCTCGGGATGAAAATCAAACATGCAGTCATGCGGCAGACGGAAATCCGCCATCCTTTTGAAGAAGACTTGAATTTTTTGTACGGCACGATTTTTATCGGCCCGCCGTTGTCCTCTGATGCGGATAGCCGCAACGTGTGCGTTTTTGCCGAAGGCGAAGTCGATCGCAGCCCGACCGGCACTGGGGTTAGCGCGCGCATGGCCCTGCATTATGCCCGAGGCGAATTGGAGATCGGAAGGGAAATGGTTATCGAAAGTATTATCGGTAGCAAATTTAGCGGTAAGGCGGTTAAAGCGCTGGACTTCGGTCCGCATCGTGCGGTCATTCCGGAAGTGGGCGGAACGGCCCACATTACGGGACAACATGAATTTTTGATCGATCCGGAAGACCCGCTGAAAAACGGTTTTATTTTGCGTTAAGGAGAAGCCGGGTGCAACAAACAGGCAAAGAAGTTCTTTTTTTATCGGGCAATGATATTAAAAACGCTCTGTCCATGAAAGAAGCGATTGAAGCGGTGAAGTCGGCTTTTGTGCAGCTTTCATCGGGAAAAGCCCAAGTACCGCTGCGCAGCCGAATTGATGTGACGGAGGAAGATTGCGCCTTATTCATGCCGGTTTACTTGCCTGAGCAAGAAAGAATCGGGTTGAAAAGCGTAACGGTTTACCCTGAGAACAAAAAACAGGGCCGCCCGGCCATTCAGGCGTTGGTCATGGTTTTTAATGCGCATGACGGCAGTCCCGAGGCCATCTTGGACGGCGAACTGCTTACGGCCATGCGAACCGGCGCGGCTTCCGGATTGGCTACGGATTTATTGGCTAAAAAGGAAGCAAACACTCTGGCGCTATTCGGTGCGGGCGTTCAAGGGCGTTGGCAATTTTTGGCAGTGAACGCCGTGCGCCCGTTAAAAGCGGTTTTTGTGGTGGATCGGGATGAACGGCGCGCCGAAAACTTGGTTAAGGAAATTCGGCAGCTATTCCCGAACATGCGGGTTGAATCCGCTTCGCCGCGGCAAGCCGTAGCAGCCGCGGATATTATTTGCG
>JALWEA010000219.1 GCA_027039465.1 Calditrichia bacterium
TCATATTTATTCTCCGATGCGAAAACGCGCAAAACGTTTGATCGTAATATTTTCGCCTACCTTAGCGATGGTTTCGGTTACCAGATCCTTAATGGTTTTATCCGGGTCTTTCACATAAGGTTGTTCCATCAGGCAAACTTCGGAATAATATTTTTCCAAACGCCCTTCGACGATTTTATCCACGATGTGTTCGGGTTTACCTTGAGCCAACGCTTGCTCACGATAAATTTCTTTTTCTTTGTTTAACACTTCCTGATCCAGGTCTTCCCGGCGAATAGCCAAAGGGTTACTGGCAGCAATGTGCATGGCAATATTTTTGGCAAAACTTTGGAAATCATCGGTGTTTGCCACAAAATCCGTTTCGCAATTCACTTCTACCAAAACGCCTAATTTACTACCAGGATGAATATAAGCGGTAACAACGCCCTCGTTCGCTTCGCGATCGGCGCGTTTTGCTGCCTTCGCAATACCTTTTTTACGTAAAATTTCAGCAGCTTTATCAAAATCGCCTTCAGCTTCCTGAAGGGCTTTTTTACAATCCATCATTCCTGCGCCTGTTTTATCGCGCAGTTGTTTAACCATTGCAGCGGTTATTTCTGCCATTATTTCGACTCCTCTTTTACCTCTTCTGTTTTTTCTTCTTTTTTAGCTTTGGGACGCGGTGCGGCTTTTTCTTTTTTCGTCTCTTTCTTAGCTTCCTTTTTGGGTTCCTTTTTAGCCTCTTTTACCTCGCGCTTTTGTTCTTTGGGTTGCTGTGCTTTTTTCTTTTCCTTTTCCACAGCTTCTTCCAAAGCTTTCTTTTCCTGTAGTTTTTGCCGTGCTTCGATAATCGTATCGGCAATTTTACCGGTAATCAAACTAATGCTCTTGGCTGCGTCATCATTCGCCGGAATCGGATAATCCACCAAAGTAGGATCCACATTGGTGTCAACCATGGCTACGATAGGGATATTCATTTTACGGGCTTCGTGAACAGCCAAATGCTCTTTGTTAATATCCACGATAAATAACAAGCCGGGTAAACGTTTCATTTCCAAAATACCGGAAAGTACCCGATGCAACTTTTCTTTTTCGCGCTCAATCATCAAACGTTCTTTTTTGGATATTTTTTCATAAGTGCCGTCCGCACTCATTTTTTCCAAATTTTTATAATGTTTGATCGATTTTTTAATGGTTGCAAAATTGGTCAGCATGCCGCCCAGCCAACGATGCGTGACGTAAAACATTCCGCAACGCTCGGCTTCGGTTTTGATGATGTCCTTGGCCTGAGGCTTGGTTCCCACGAACATAACTTCATAGCCTTCGCTAACAACGTCATAAACGGCCTTAAGCGCTTTGTCAAGAGCCTGTTGCGTTTTTTTAAGATCAATAATGTGAATCCCGTTGCGTGTCATGAAAATGTAGGGTTTCATTTTGGGATTCCAACGGCGAGTAAGATGTCCGAAATGCACACCTGCGGACAACAGCTGTTCCAGTGTTACTGCTGGCATAAAAAACTCCTTAATTTTTTGGGTTAAACCTCCACCGGTTTTTCAAACTTCCCAATCCCGCCGAAACGGGACACCCGGAAAGCAAACAACCGATGTGTGTGTTACAATAAAAAAGCCAGAAACACTCTGGCTTTGAGAATATCTTTTGCTGAAAAATCTTAACGTTTCGAAAACTGGAAACGTTTCCGTGCTTTAGCCAAACCGTATTTTTTACGCTCAACCTCACGAGGATCGCGTGTTAAAAATCCGGCACGGCGCAAAGACGGGCGGAAATCTTCGCTGTAAGCGACCAACGCTCTGGCAAGACCCAGGCGCACCGCTCCGGCCTGACCGCTCAAGCCGCCGCCGTCAACACGAATAAAAAAATCAAATTTTCCCAACGTATCGGTAATAATCAAAGGCTGCTCAATATCCATGACTAAGGTTTCGCGTTTAAAATAATTCAAGAACCCATCAACTCCGTTTACGGTAACTTTACCATCTCCCGGCGTCATTCGGATACGAGCGACAGCTTCTTTTCTTCTACCCGTTGCAACATAAACTTCCATTCAAACTGCTCCCGCTTTTTAAGCTTTAACTTCCAAAACTTCTGGTTTTTGTGCCGTATGCGGATGTTCCGGCCCTGCATACACTTTCAACTTCTTGAACATTTTGCGTCCCAAGGCATTTTTCGGTAACATGCGTTTCACGGCATATTCTATCACCCGCTCCGGATGTTTTTGCAACATCAACGAAACCGGAGTAAATGTTGTCCCGCCAATGTAACCGGAATGACGGAAATAGGTTTTTTGCTCCATCTTTTTACCGGTTAATTTTACCTTTTCGGCGTTAATCACAACCACAAAATCTCCTACATCCTGGTGCGGAGAATAAATCGGTTTATGTTTACCACGCAAAATATGTGCTATTTGACTGGCCAGACGCCCTAATACCTTGCCTTCCGCATCTACGACATACCAGCGTTTCGAGTCTTCTACTTCCTTCTCTTTAGCGATATAGGTTTTCAAGACGTTCCTCCAAATTGTTAAATCAAAAACGAATCTTTGAATTTAATTATATTGACAGGTAGAGTCAAATTTTTTCTCTTAATTTTTAACGGCATTAACTCTATTAACAGAACACGCAAAAATAAATGAGTCAGGCCGCTCTTTAAAGCCGTGCTTCCCGCTTAAATAAATGTGTACTTTAAACCGATGCTCAGCATCTCTTTAAATTGAGCTTTTTTGGAGACCTTGGCGTCGTAAACCATAAAAGTCTGCAAATTAACAATGATGTATTTGGTCAACGAGGCCTGCAGTAACGTATCCCAAAAAATATTGCCGTATTCCAAATTTTCAAACGATGAAAACATGTTCAAACGCGAACGTACGTAAAAATATTTACTGAAACGGCGCTCGGCATGGGTTACCCATTGCACCCCGGATTCGATATTTACTTTTTTGCCGCGATCGAAATTGGGAAAACGCCGGGCAAACGTGGTTTGCGCGGCCAAACCGATGCGCGTCCGAAAGGTCTTTTTGGGAGCATATCCGATCCCGATACCATTGGTTAGATAGGCCGGATCAAACGTGTCCGAAACCTGCGTCCGGTTTTCCTTTTCATACTTGTAACCCGGAGCCATTTGCGTTTGCAAATTCAAAGAAACGTAAGGATTCAAATATTCCTTTTGTTTGTAAGTCAGCACCGATTCCAAATCGATTAAATCATCGGTTTTTCGAGGCGCATCACCGTTTTGCTTGGACCGACCGAAAATCACCTTGGCTTCATTGGCCCAGTTCCAATTGGTTGTATCCAGAATCGCCGAGCCGTTAAACCCGCCCGTCCAGACAAAAACATTGGAGCCTCCGGAAGCCCATTGATGGTACGCTGTTTGCGTAACCGTAAAGGCAGTCGAAAGATTTAAATTCCAACCTGGTTGAAGCTTGTTGTAATTCTTCTGCTTCTTCTCAATTTGCTTCAAATGATCCATCAACTTTTTGTTTTGCGCAAACCCGGATTGCCACAAAAGCACCAACACGCTGATTACGAAAATAATTCTGGCCATTCTTGCGCCCTTCCTCGAAAAAAATCTTTTGTGCTCAAACCGCGGCTAAAATAAGAAAAAAAGCATTATATTTAAAGTTTTTTCAACCCGATACCATCTTGATGTGATCGCCATAATGCTAGTGATTTTTAATATGGAGGGGCTGATTTGATGTGGTTTAACATGGATTTTGGGTTGCTCCATGTTTTTCCCACCCCCTGTGGTCCCCCTCGTATGGGGACGCAATATAATTTGAGAAAATTTGCCCGGTGAAGAAAAGCATTTAAGCGTTTAGTAAAATTTACGTATCACTTTTCGTCCCCCTGCTAGGGGGATTTAGGGGATCGAGAGCAAAAAAGCCAACCACATCCTTTACCAACGGTCCTGTCATTCCGAATTCCCGCTTCAGCGGGAAGAGAAATCCCTTGCATTATTCAAGCAATTCATCTCCAAACGATTGGAATTTTAAGATGATTGCAGCGTCGTTTCCCCCCCCTGTGGTCCCCCTCGTATGGGGACGCAATATAATTTGAGAAAATTTTGCCCGGTGAAGAAAAGCATTTAAGCGTTTAGTAAAATTTACGTATCACTTTTCGTCCACCTGATAGGGGGGATGAGAGCAAAAAACAACTGATTATTCTCATCCGCAGTAGGGGCGTATCGAGGATGAAAGTTCCACTCCTTGCACGAACAACAGATTACGAATAACGAATACACGGTTAACGGATAACGATTCTAACACTTACGGATGGTATTCAAATGAATGGGTAAGTAAAATACTGTGAGGAAATTATCAAAAATGAAGGATCAAAGATATTTTTAATTTTTAAAATGTCTTAAATATTGAAAATTCAGCCTAATTCCCAAACGCCAAAAAATCTCGTTTTTTGAACGGCCTTTAATATGCTGATTATTTTTTATCGATAAATAATGAATATCTGCATTTACTCCAATTAAATGAGATGGATTATAGCGGACAAACAGACTTATTTTTTTCGTTTTTTCAACAATTCCCGTTGGAAATTTTTCATGATATCCTTGCTCAATCGTGTAATTCATCCAAGGCTCATCCCATTTGCCAAATACATTGCCTTCCCCTTTATTAATAAAAGAAAGACGCAATTTAATAAAAAATTTACTATTAAACCATTTGTCGAGCCCAATCTGAAAATATTCAAGATCATTTCCTAAAGGGTACCCCAAACACTTCTCTCGGTACGAGAATCTCTCCCATGGAAATGGTGTTAAATATGTTCTGTTAGCCACCCTTACATATTCTGCGGAAATTGTAGTCCCATCCCAGGTAAAAGGATCCGCATATTTGCTTCCTACCAACCAGGCAATTTCATTAGGTTCCAAATCCCCTGGCGTTTTTTTGTCTAGTTGAATATCATCAATCAAAACAGAACCGTAAATTTGCCAATTTGATATCGGATAAAATAATAAATCTAAACTTGGCAAAACATTATTATCCGGCGCACCATTCTTTTTAGCACCATGATAAAAAATAAAAGGATTCAAATAGGTTAAATTAAAGAATGAATTTGGTCCGCCATAAATAATAATTTCAGAAATAGCTGCCTGTAATCGCTTATTCAACAGATTGATTCCCAGACGATGCCCAACCAAAAAACGATTCGCTTGATAACGGCCGGTAGAATCACTAAATATAATTGTATTGAGTTGTGAAGTAATGAAAGAAAAAAAGAAAGGCCCCATTTTAAAACTAAAATAAAGCTGATCAAGCGGAATTGTATTGTTGGAAAGCACCAAAGTTCCGGACTCTCCCATACCCCACTTGATAAAATCTCTGCCAAATTTTAGCTGAAAATGTTGATAAACAATGTTAAAATACGCTTCTTCTGTGTAAGCAGCAAAACCCCGCCATTTTTTACCGGTGTAATAAGGATCGTAATAATCATATTGGTTCGACACATAATTATTGGCAATATAAATATGTGAACCAAAACGTAGTCCGCCACCAAGATGGTAAATGCCCCGATAAGTTACTCTATCCGTTTGTGTTTTATCCAGATAACCCGTTGAATACGTTTGAAATTTAATGGAATTTGCTTCTCCTTGTTTTAGAGCTTGAATTTCAGGTTGCAAATCCTTTTTTAAATAGGCAATAATTTGCTTCTCTACTGTTGTTAAAGAAAGTGTATCAGATATGTTCAGCAAACTTTGTGCTACTTGCCCTTTTGTATAAGGCTGTTCAAATTGGTTTAGCTCCAAACATAGCCCTCGGGCTTGGAGCATCTCTAGATAGAGATAATCCACATGATAGGTAGGTAATATCTCATTTACAGAGGCATGGAGAAAGGTAAATGATATTAAGAAAATTAGGACAAAATATTTAAACATATTATTGATTAAAATATTCTTTAATTGAATTAATTACGTATTCGATTTGTTCATCCGTTAGTTCCGGAAACATGGGCAAGCTGAGTACTTCTTTTTGATTTTTTGCAGTCATAGGGAAATCGTCATAACTATGATTTAAATGTTGGTAGGCCTTTAAGAAAGGCAACCCTATGGGATAATGTATTCCACATTTAATGCCTTTGTTTTCTAAGAATGTTTTTAAAGCGTCTCTGTGAGCCGTTTTAATGACGTATAAATGATAAACCGCATAATTCGCTTGATCTTCAAAAGGATCCCTTATATCTCCAATGCCGGTTAAATTGTCCGAGTATAATTTGGCAATTCTTCTTCGGGATTCGGTCCAATCATTTAAGTGCTTTAATTTAACGGAAAGAACGGCAGCCTGGAGCCCATCCAATCGGCTGTTAAAACCTTCGAATTCATGATTATATTTTTCGATGCGCCCATGGTTTGCCAACATTTTGATCTTTTTTGCCAATTCATCATTATTGGTTACAACGGCACCGCCATCTCCATAAGCGCCTAAATTTTTACCGGGATAAAAACTAAAACAGGCTGCATCGGCCAGCGTTCCTATTTTTTTACCGTTATATAATGCCCCATGTGCTTGAGCGGCATCTTCTATTACTTTTAATTGATGTTTTTGAGCTATCTCCATAATGGCCTTCATATCCGCCGGATTTCCATAGAGATGAACTGCAATAATGGCCTTTGTATTGGGAGTTATTTTCTTTTCAAGAACTTTCGTATCGATATTGTTGGTTTTGTCATCAACATCACAAAAAACGACATCGGCGCCTGCTGCCGTAACCGCCTCCGAGGTGGCAATAAAGGAATTTGCCGGAACGATCACTTCGTCGCCATGACCAATGCCCATGGCCATCAATGTAAGCATCAGAGCGTCCGTTCCATTCCCGCAGGGAATGCAATGTTTCACCCCGATATAATCGGCAAATTCCTGCCGGAAGCGATTAACAAAAAAACCGCCGATAAAGGCGGTACTATCTATCACCTGTTGAATGGCGGAATCAATTTCATCCTTGATGTTTACGTATTGTGCTTTCAAATCAACGAAGGGAACATTCATATTTCATTCCTTTATAAATATCAAAGATTGTTTTTCAGAATTTATCTAATCACTAATAAGTTCATAGATTGCAGGTTTATATTTCGGCTGAGGAATGGCTCTATTATTATCTCTGGCCGATTGTAGCCATGTTTCTTTTGCCTGTAAAACATTTTTTAAGGCTTCATCGGGAGTGCGTCCAAATGCAGAACAATATTTCAAATCAGGAATATCCGCAATATAACCTTGATCTTCTTCGCTATAGAAAATATTAATGTGATAATCTTTCATTTTTTAATTATTATCAGCCCGACAAGGCGTGATGTACTACCGACGGGACAAACCCAAGATGATTGTCACTTAATCGTTGGATTTTACTGTTGACATGAAGGCAAGCTGTCATTCTGAGGCCGTGAACCATGGCATGCGCCATGGATTATTAAGGTAATGACATGATGCCAAACCTGTCATTCCGAGCGCAGCGAGGAATCTCCTCAAAATCAGCAACGGAAGTAAGAGATTCTTCATTCCCCTGCACTCCAGTAGTTCCGCTTCTCGTGATGAAGAACACATTTCGCACGTTGCAGCTTTGGAGGGGATTGCTTCACTCGTTCCTCGTTCGCAATGACAGGCCTTAACGAATAACAATTTCCACCGTTAAATCATTCAACCCTTAACTCTTTCCCCTAAATCCATGTCACTATCTTAATAATCCATGGCGCCAGCAATGATTACTAGCCTAATAGACAGTTTTTTAATTTATCAACCTAATCGTTCAATTTAGATTAAAACGAAATTCACTTAAATATCTCGTATTTTCCTTGCCGGGTTACCGGCATAAACCCCGGGTTCCAAAATATCCTTTGTAACCACGGATCCCGCACCAATTACGACATGATCAACAATTTTTACCGGCAAAATTGTTGCATTCGTTCCAATCGAAACATGGTTACCGATTACTGTAGGCTTCCATAATTCTTTCTTGCCACCGGCGGGGCCGCCTTTGGCAAATGTATCGTTAATAAACATTGCCCCGTGAGAAATAAAACAATGGTCACCAATGGTGACCATTTCACAAATAAAGGCATGCGATTGTATTTTACAATTCTTTCCGATGGAAACATCTTTTTGAATTTCTACAAACGGCCCGATGAAGGTGCCATCTCCGATTTTACAGCCGTATAAATTAGAAGGCTCAACTACCGTGACATTCTGCCCGAATTCAACATCTTTAATACCAATTTTTTTTAGAATAGGCTTCACTTAACTTCCTTTGGTTTTGGCTCACTCTGTAAGGCACCCCGATGCCTGGGGTTTACAATACGGATAGGAGCTGATTTATGTTAGTTTATTTTGGTTGGCCTTGTTTTTCCACCCCTGTAGTCCCCTCATAAGGGATACAAAATAGTTTGAGAAAGTTTGCCCGATGATAAGAACATCGATACTTTGAATAGAATGATTTGCCTCAAACAACCAAAACTTAGATGTTGGCAAAATTCAACGATCCGCTTTTCATCCCCCTGCGAGGGGGATTCAGGGGGTCCAGAGCCAAAAAGCCAACCACATCCTTTACCGACCAGCCTGTCATTCCGAATTCCCGCTTTAGCGGGAAGATGAATCCCATGCATTATTCAAGCAATTCATCTCCAAACGATTGGAATTTTGAAAGGGTTGCAGCGTCGTTTCCACCCCTGTAGTCCCCTCATAAGGGACACAAAGTAGTTTGAGAAAGTTTGCCCGATGATAAGACCATAGATACTTTGAATAGAATGATTTGCCTCAAACAACCAAAACTTAGATGTAGGGCAAATTTCAACGAACTGATTTTTCATCCCCCTGCGAGGGGGATTTAGGGGGTCTAAAGACTAAAAAGCCAGCCACTTATCCTCGACCGTATCCGACACCCTACCAAAAAATGTTGTTTTTCTAAGATCGCTTATTCTCTGATTTTAATACTGACTTTACTAGCTTCTCCTTTAAGAAACAACGAATAAATTATCAAAATAAAAATAACGCCGCTTAGATTTGCCAATATATCAAAAAGGTTGAATGAGCGATACGGTAAAAAATATTGTATTATTTCAATAAAAATGCCAAATAATACGATAAACATCGCTGTTTTGTTTTTATTCACTTTTAATCCGATGGACATCCCAACACCATACGCAAAAAAATGTTGAAAATATCCGTGAGGATCGAAATCCAAACTTCCTTGTTTAATAAAAATCTTTTGATTGGGGATAACGGATAAAATCAATACCCCTATAGCCCAACTACAGAAAGGAATATACCAGGATCTATTCTTTAACAATATTTAGACCGATCGTTTTATCTGAGTTTCCGAATATCAAATAAGCGCAAATATGTGATAAATTTAAATAATCGTTTGGTTATTAGGTATGGATGTTTATTTAAAAAGCCCTGAAGGGTTAAGTATTTGATGATGAGATCAATGCCTTGACATAAATATTAGAGCTAACATCCTGTCTTTTATAGCGTGTTTGCTACAATTCCACAATTTTAGAGTAATTTCCAATTAATGGCTTAAATTGCCGTAATACTTTGGTTAAAAACAGTAGAGCTAACTTCTTTCTTATCCAGGCTATTGTAAATGTGCTCGATAATTTCTACGGTTTTTAGGCCTTCATATCCGTTTACAGCCACTTTGCCGTTACGCTTTAATACATCCAAAACATTCTCAATTACTTTATCATGATTGGACATGGAGCCTTGATAATAACCATAATCATTCGCCGGGCGATGTTCTTTTATTTCTTCAATTTTAAAGTTCTCAATATTTTGATATTCCAAAACATTTAAATATTGGCCGCCAATTTTCACCGTTCCCTTTTCTCCGAAGAGAGTAACCGATCCTTCCATATTCTTATTAAAGCTATTGATGGTGCAATTAATAGTGGCCAAGGTACCGTTTTTAAATTTAAATACGGCAACCAGTGTGTCTTCAAATTCAATGGTATCTTTATGAGAAAAATTCTCCGAAAAGGCAGCAATGGTATTTAAATCAACTTCGCCGAGAAACCATAATAAAATATCGATAAAATGACTAAACTGCGTGAATAATATACCCCCATCCAAGTTTTTAGTTCCTTTCCACGGGGAATCATGATAATACCGTTCATTTCTATTCCAAAAACAGTTTATTTGTGCCGAATAGATCTTTCCCAAAAGTCCCTTATTTAAGACATCTTTTACTTTTTGCACCGGCGGGTTAAAGCGATTCTGCTTTACAATAAACAAGTGCTTATGGGCAGAATGCGCTTCTTCTATCATTTGTTGCGCATCATTAACCGTTAAGGCCATCGGTTTTTCACACACAACGTGCCGATCTGCCCTTAACGCTTTGATCGTATGTTCCGCATGTAAGCCGTTCGGAGTGCAAATATTGATAACCTGAGAATCTTTATCATTTTCCAATAATTCGTCAATGGAGTGATAAACGTTTACATGAGGATATTTTTCTTTCATTTTTTGCAAGGCCTGTTCATCAACATCACAAATTGAATTCAAACGGGCCAATCGCGAAATATGTTCTGCATGGCGGGTTCCGATTCTTCCGCAGCCTACAATACTAAAATTGACGTCATCCATTATCAGGCGCTCCTAATTTTATTGGTGGCTATGTTATAAATAGCCCAGAAAAAATACTTAATATCGGTTGTCCAGGGATTCTTTTCTTTTTCTTGCAAATATATTTTTTCCGATTCGATATATTCTTCTACAGCCTGCTTTTTTAATGCCACATAAGGGGGAACACACCCGGGTTTATATTTAAAGCGCATCTTTAACACGTCTTCCGGATATTCTTTTAAAAATCGTCCGCTAACCGGCCGGACGCCGACTAATTTCATATCTCCCTTAATGACATTCAAAAGCTGAGGCAGCTCATCCAACCATAATTTTCTTAAGATTTTGCCCCAGGTTGTCACCCTGAAATCATTAGCCGGTTTACCAATCTCTGAATACCCGTAATGTTCCAAAATATAGTGCTGTAAATATTCCGAATACGGGTGCATGGTTCTGAATTTATAAACATAGATTATTTGCCCGTTACGCCCGTAACGTTTCATTTTAAATAACGGGCCGTAAGAAGGATTTTCATCCATGGACGGTTCTTTACTTTTTGTGGCAATAAAATAGACAAAATTGCCAATCTCTTCAACCGCCAAAACTTCAAAGCCGCAATAATACAATCGACCTAATCCCTCGGCTTTTGACAGAACCCTTGATCTCCCCTTAGTAAAAGCAAAATAAATCTTCTTTAATAACGGCATCTTTGGGAAAATGCGTTTCCAGATAAAATCGAAAAAATAAACAAATGCCGCCAGGTAATAGGGATATTTATTGAAAATACGTTCATGTCGTTTGGAGTATGTTTCGAACTTACCGACGTAAACGCCTCCCCATTTAAGCTTTTTATGCACTTCCATAAAGTATCGGTTGATTCTGCGCAGATCATTAATTTCATGCAAATTCACGAAGAGGGTAAAATGCTCATTGGGCAGTACTTCGACATTATAGGGATTGGCCGAATGAATAATCTCCGAATTAAAAACATCGAATTTATCCAAATCCAAATATTGATCCAAAAACGTAAAAACACTCGGGAAATCTTTAAAATAGACATGCAACAATTTCTTGCGGATGCCGGTAATCTTCAGCTTGCCGTTTTTGACAAAATACTTGCCCTTAAACTCTTTTTTAGGCGCTTCCCTTTTACTAACCGTTTCCGGAACCGATGTGGCTTTGAAAATTTCAATGCGGGGAATATCCGCAGCATTCGATTTTGAGAATAAATAGTAAAAAGAGGCAAAAATCAAATCATATACGGCCAATGTTGTTATGGAACCGAATAAAACGGCTCTGGAATATTCAAATTCTCTGAAATTAAAAGCAAAAAATGCCAAGATGGCCACTTCGATTAAAAACGATTTCACAAAAGGCCAAACGGTCTTTAAATAATTCCCGTTCTTTTCTATTTTAAAATGATGGATAAAAAGGCCGGTAAACGCCCATACAAAATAAATAAGTATAATCACCGATTTATAATCATACGAAATCAAAAAAGAAGCATGTTTTTGATAATAAATACCAAAAAAGGCAAGCGTTAAAATTAAAAGCTCTGAGAAAAACAAAAGAATGGATTTTTTGGATTTTTTCTCTTTTTTAGAGGGAATGAAATAACTGCCGGATAATAATAAAATCTCTAAAAGAAAAAAACTTCCAAGAGAACCTAAAATGATAAAGCGTGAGAGAAAATACCATTTTAAAGCATAAAGAATAATCGATAGCAGTCCCAGTTGTATTAAAAAGGATTTAATATACGGATTGAGATGCTCCGCAAATTTTTGTTCTTTATTAATTACAAAGCGGAATTTTTCGCCGATAATCGTCGGTATAAGCCAACTGACGATATAAACCGGAATGAATTTTTGAATGTTTTGATCTAAGCGGAAGGTACCGTACTTGATACAATATATGACCAAGAGCGGCCCCATCAGCAGCAGGAAGTCAACAAAAAAATTGACAAGATACGAAGTTGTTTTGGATTTTAGACGTATCGGCATAGCGATTTGTTATTGGTTAAATGGTTGACTGGTTAATTGTGTAACCGTTATTCGTTATTCGTGTAAGCGTTATTCGTATATTCGTGTATTCGTTAAGGGTTAAGAGTTTAAGTGTAAATTTTGATAAGTAAAGCATTCGCACATTGAGATTCATACCCTTAAACCTTCTATATCAACATCAATGTTTATGTCTATTTTAAAAGATTAAAGAAATATCAAACAGGCCAATTAAAAAGGAAAATTAATTCCCTTATATTTAAAATAATTCTCTGAATAGAAAATAAAATGTAAGATTAAACGAAATCTTAAAAAGGCGGATTAAATTTACATTACCAGAATGTAATAAAAAAGAATAAAATTTCCAAAAATTAATCTTTTTCTTTTTTTACAAACAATGCTATGAAAATATATT
>JALWEA010000220.1:0-9399 GCA_027039465.1 Calditrichia bacterium
GCCTTTGTCAGCGAAACGGCTAGTTTGTACGTTTTGGATGCCAGCGGAAACGTTCTGTCCGGGTTTCCCATTTACCTTGGCAGCAGCGTGACCATGGGGCCGATTATTGCCGATATGGACGGCGACGGCGTGAATGAAATCGTAATTTCGGAACGGGCTAAAACCGGGCATTTGAAAATTTTCCGCAATGACGGTACGGTAATGTTGAGCGACAGTGTGGGCGAAGAAGTTCGCAGTGAATTGACCGTGGCTGACCTTAACAATGACGGTCAGAAGGAAATCATATTCGGTACCATGCAAAAGCATGTTCATGCCATTCAAATCGATGGTAGCGAATTGGCCGGTTTTCCGCTTTCCTACACCTCTCCGCTCGATAAAGGTGTTGCCGTCGGGGATGTGGATGGCGACAATCAACCGGAATTGGCCTTTGGGTTGTTAAATACGGATTTCCATGTAATTCACACCGATGGAACGGACTTGGCAGGATTTCCTGTTGATTTAAGTTCCCGCGTCTCAAATAAACCGGTAATAATTGACAACAAAGGAACCATTTATTTTCTGTTGACAACAACCGGCAGAGATTTAAAACTTTTGACTATTAACGGTTCGGAAGCCTTAAATTTTGATACGGTCGATCCCGTTCAGTCCTCACCTTCCGTTTGTGATGTTGATAACGACGGTGATCTGGAAATTGCCTTTGGCACGGATAATTCAAGCGGCAATTACGGCAAACTTTATCTGATCGAATTAAACGGCGATACTTTGGCGCCTTTCCCCAAAAAGCTGGATGCTCCGATTAATACCTCGCCTGTTTTCGCGGATATGGATGGTAACGGTCGATTTGAAATCATGATCAGTACCGAAGGCGGATATGTGTATTGCTTTAACAGTGACGGCTCGGATTATACCAACTTCCCGGCGCTGTTCAGCGGTTATCAGGATGGTTCCGGAGCTATCCGGGATATCGATCAGGATGGGGATTTCGAGATTTTAGTGGGCAGCGCTAATGGCTTAAATGTTGTTGATGCCCAGGGCACCAAGGGTGTGCAAACCAATGTTTGGCAGGATTATCAGGCCAATACCAGGCATACCAATTACTACCATTATACGGGTGCCTCGGCAATAGATAATCGTGGAGCACAAGAAAGCATTCCCACGCATTTTATGCTTTCGCAGAATTATCCCAATCCTTTTAACCCGAGTACCACCATTAAATACGGTTTGCCGCAAGCCGGTAAAGTTCGTTTGGAAGTATTTAATATTTTGGGACAACGTATTCGCACTTTGGTGAATCAAGTGCAACCGAAAGGTGTTTATGCCGTTCGCTGGGATGGAAAGACCGACGCAAAGGGAACGGTTAGTAACGGCGTTTATCTTTTGAAAATGACCGTCTCAACGCATGGTAAAATGATTTTCAGTAGCCAACGGAAAATGATTTTGATGAAATAAATTCGATTTTAAAGTTGGAATGAAAGAACAAAGGGCTGCTTGGGCAGCCCTTTTTCTTTAAATGAGCCAAAGTAATTCAAAAAAATCTTAAAAAAACTCCAACAAATACTTGAAAATTACATTTTTATATACGATATTTATTGGGCAATAAGCTTAATAGAAGAAAGACCGATGACCAGGATCACGAAGCTAAATTCTGCATACGACCTGAATTTTGGGTTTAATTTTACTTGTATCAACAGCTTACCTCAGCCTACCTCCCCTCTAAATCTTGACTTTAATACCACGAAATCATATATTTTGAGTGTGATAATGCGCACAATTGGTATAATAAAAGTAAAGGAGGAGCCTATGACATAAGGTGTAAATACTTTTAGATTAGGTTTAAGTTATGGTAGTGTTTTAATTTATTTGGAGGTTAAGGGATGTTCAAAAAAGTGCTTATCTTACTATTCGCTTTGGCTATGCCGATGCTTATTTTTGCCCAGTCATCGGGTAAAATAGCCGGTGTAGTTAAAGACAAACAGACGGGTGAACCTCTGGCAGGCGTCAATATTGTCCTTCAAAACACCATGCTCGGTGCCACTACTGATGTTGATGGCTACTATGTAATCCTCAACGTACCTGTGGGGACGTATAATATTGAGGCGAGTTATGTAGGCTATCGCAAGGTTGTTGTGAAAAATATTCGTGTGTCTGCAGGTATCACAACCGAACAGAATTTTGAATTGCAACCGACTACTCTGGAATTGGGCGAAGTTATCACTGTAAATGCGGAACGTCCTCTGGTAGATAAAAACGTAACCCAGAGCGTATCGAAAATTACCAACGATCAGTTAAAAACCATTCCGGTTCGTGGCGTTGGTAATGTTGTTGCATTACAGGCTGGTGTTGTTGTTCAGGACGGAGCCATCCATATTCGTGGCGGCCGTGCTCAGGACAATGGTTATTATGTAGACGGTGCTTCCACCATGAATATTATGAACCGCGGCAATGCCGTTCATATTATTCAGGAAGCTGTCGAAGAAATTCAGGTATTAACCGGTGGCTATACCGCGGAATTCGGCGATGCCAATGCCGGTATTATTCGTACGGAACTAAAAACCGGTGGGCCTCAGCTACACTTTTCGGTAGATGCCCAAACCGATAAATTTGCCAGCGAAGGCAAAAAATTCTTAGACACCTATTCTTATCGCGAACATATTATCGCCGCTACGATCAGTGGTCCGATTATGAAGAACTTGCGTTTCTTCCTGGCTTATGAAAATCAGGATGTCGGTGATAATGCAAAACGTTTTAGCAAGGGTTATAACTTCTTTTACGGAGACGGCGGAAATCTAGACAAACCATTGGTTGATAACAACCCGAGCAATCCGCGTAATAACCCGCAAAGCCCGAATTTCCATCCGGATACTTTGAGTGCTATTACTTATCCCGATGGTTTCACGCCGCAAAACTGGTACAAACGTCATTCCATTAACAGCACATTGCTGTATGACCTGGGTACTTTCAAATTCCGCTTGAGCGGTATTTATACCTATACAAAGAGTTTCGGTACCAGCGCTCCGATGCTTCACTTCATGAATACGCGCGAGCAACCGTATTACAGCAATAATCTGTTGTTAAGCGGTAAATTTACGCAGGTCTTAAATCCGAAAACGTATTATGATTTAACGTTAAGTTATTATCTGAATATGGGCGAACGCAGAGACGATTGGTTCGGCAGTGACTGGCGTTCCTGGCGTGACAGCGCGAAAATTTACGAAAAAACCAACGGTGAAGTCGTTTACCGCGCTCCTTACGATCCGGATTACAACTATCTGATTAACGGTTTCCCGTTCCAGCGCTACGGAACTTTGCAAGCCGGTTATGGCAAGAACAAACAGACCTATTTAGGTGCTGCGTTCGATATCGTAAGTCAGATTACGCGTAACCATGAAGTTAAATTCGGTGTTAATGCACGTCAGTACACGGTACGTCAGTACAGCATTAACCCCGGTGTTATGAAAGAAGTAAAAGCTTACGGCGGTATCGAAGATTCCGTTCCCAAGACGGTAGTTGCGGAATGGGCCGGTAATGTTTTCGGTTATGATTTGTGGGGCAATGAAATCGAGAGTGGTTTCGACGGACCGAAAAAACCGGTTTTTGCCGCTGCTTACATTCAGGATAAAATCGAGTACAAAGACTTAATCATTAATGCCGGTGTGCGTTTTGATTATTTCGATACCAAACAGAAAACGTTGAAAGATCCTCGTAACGCTCAGATCGATAAAGTGAATCACATCGTTAAGCCGGATCAGTGGAAAGACATGAATCCGTTCATGTATGTTACGCCGCGTTTGGGAATCTCTTTTCCTGTTAGCGATCGTACCGTTTTCTATGCGCAGTATGGTAAGTTCGTACAAACGGCCGCTTTCAACCGTTTTTATTGGAGCTCTTATCAATACGGTCGTCAAATAGGCGGCGGTTACTTCTACCTTACACCGATCGGCTTGAATGTAAAACCGATTCGTACGACTTCGTATGAAGTTGGTTTCCGTCAACAGTTCGGTCAATATGCCGCTATGGATATTGCCGGTTTCTATAAAAACGTAAAAGGTGAAATTCAGGCGGATCGTATTGTACCCGAACCTGGCGCACAGATTCAGTCTTACAATATTTTGACTAACGGTGACTTTGCTACGACCAAAGGTTTGGAATTGAAATTCCAGTTGCGTCGTTATAATCGCTTAATGGCTCAGGTTAATTACACCTACTCCGATGCCGAAGGTACCGGTTCCGGCAGTACTTCCTATATTTCGGCCGTTGATCGTTTGTCGCAGCGTCCGACGCGCTTAAATCCGTTGGATTATGCTCAAAAGCATCGTGGAAGCATTATGGTCGATTACCGCTGGGGTAAAAAAGACGGCGGCCCGGTATTGGAACAATTAGGTTTTAACTTGCTTTACACCTTCAATAGCGGCCATCCGTATACTTTGGTTACCACTTCCGGTGGTCAGGCCGGTCCTTATAATACCGGTGTTGATTATATGATTGATACGCGTTCCCGTCGTGCTTTGGAACCGATTAATAATTCGACGACGCCTTGGTATCATCGAATCGATTTGCGCGTTGACAAATCGTTCAATATTACCGATAAGTTACAAGCAACCCTGTATATGCGTGTTTATAACCTGTTCAATATTAAAAACGTTATTAATGTTTATCAGGTTACCGGAAGCGCCGAAGATGACGGATTACTCTCCGGTGTGATCGATCCCGTAAGAACGGCTTCGTTTATTTCTTCCTACGGCGGCCAGGATTATGTTAAGATGTACAAAGCAATCAACTTAACAAATGGCCAGGCCTATTGGAATTACTTAGGCCGTCAATTGTGGGATCATCCGCGTCAAATCTTCTTCGGTTTGAAACTGAGCTTTTAATTACAGGTTGAATATGAAGAAGTCTAATCAGAGTTCAAAAACAGGGTGAGGAGAAAACATGAATAAAAGAATTAGTCGATTACTTCTGATCGTGTTGATTTTCGGGTCTATGGCGACCCTTGTGGGTACGCAAGCGTATGCCCGCCCTAAGGCGAATGAAGTCAGCACGTTCGGATTGCAGAAGATGATGGGTGATAAAGTCACCCAAACCATGAGCAACATAGGTAATTGGGGCTTTTGGGTTAATTACGAAGGTCTGACCGGCCATGATCCCTTTACGGGTTCCGCCGGTGGTTATTACCCCCGCGGCGTTATGACCGCTATTTATGCCGACGGTTTTATTTGGGGTGGTTATCTCAAACAGAACGGTGTGGCGGTTAGCGATACACCGACCGTTGGCGGTATCGGTTACTACAGAGTCGGTACGACACCGGGTTGGATTCAGGATGACGGTACGCCGGTTTCTCCGGACGATCCCAGAGTACGTATTTACCGCATTCGTGATGACTGGAGAAGTTTGACCGCTTCTCAGGTATTGCAGGAAGCAACCGAACTATACAATGTTCCGGTCAATGGTGTGACGGATGCTATGACCAGTGCCATCATTGCGCAATATGCCGCTGATTGGAAAAACTGGCCGGTGGATTTAGGCGCACCTTACTATGATGTCAACCATAATGGGAAATATGATCCTGTTCTGGATAAAGATGGATATCCCATTAAGGCCAAATATGACAAAGACGGTAATTTGGTTGAAGGTGGTGACTATCCTGGTATTGCTCAGGCCGATCAAACAATATGGTTGGTTGTTAACGATCTGAATGAATCTAAAATGTTGAACTTGTCCGGAAGTAAACCCATTGGTATCGAAGTTCAGATTACTCTGTGGGCTTACAACCAGCCAGGCAACACTTTAGGACAGATTGTATTCAAACGTTATAAAATGATCAATAAATCGGGTTACACCATTGACTCCATGTTTGTGGCTCAGTTTTCCGACCCGGATGTTGGTGATTATAGTGATGACCTGGTCGGTTGCGATACCACTTTAAGTTTACATTTCGCCTATAACGGTAGCCCGGTTGATGCGGAATACGCCAAAGTTAATTTACCGCCGCCTGCGGTAGGTTTTGACTTTTTCCAGGGACCGTTGGTACCAGGCGCTCCGACCGATTCCGCTGTATCGAACTTACAACGCGTTTACGGCTATAAAAACCTGCCGATGACCTCATTCGGGTATTTTTCGGCCGGTGGTTCAATTTCCGATCCCCCCATGGGTAGAATTGAGTTTACATTACAATGGTATAATATGTTAAACGGCTATGAGCCTACAAATGACCTAAAAAACCCAACTCCGTATGTTATTGGGTCGGGTCCTAAAAAAGGTACCCCGTCCAAATTCCCGTTATATGGAGATCCTGTTAAAGATCCAAATGCAACAGAGGGTGATATTGATGGACAAGGTGATAATATGGGGCCTGGCGACCGTCGTATGTTTGCCTGTACCGGTCCTTTTACCATGAAACCAGGCGACGCTCAGGAAATCGTAGTAGCCTTGGTTGGCGGTATGGGTGGTACTAATATCCAGTCAATTGCCGACTTAAAGAGTACCGACAATGTTGCTCAAAAGGTCTATGATGATTTATTCCGCGTTATTCCGAAACCCCCCACACCTCCGGATGTCAAAGTAACCCCCTTTGAGAATAAAATTAGTTTGAATTGGGGGTGGAATGCCGATCGTATCAAAGATACGGAAACTCGGAAGATTATTAATTATAAATTCGAAGGTTACAATGTTTATCAATTACCGTCCGCTACGTCTAAGTTATCCGATCCGGGTGTGGTTCGCATTGCAACCTATGATGTAATTGATGGTGTACGTATTATCAAATCCCAGGTATTCTCCGCGAAATACGGAACAGTGGTTAATCTGCCGATTCAGTTCGGTTCGGATAGCGGTATTAAACGTTTCTTTGTTGTAGACAAAGATTACATCACCGGTAAACCATTATATCGCGGTTCTACCTATTATTTTGCCGTAACAGCTTATAACTATGACGGTTCTTTGGTACGTGACCGTGCTTTGGAATCTGCACCGATTATTCATGCGGTAACGGTTCAAAATCCAAAACCTGGGTACAAATATGATGGCGAAGCGGGAGAATCAATAACAGTTGACCATACTTCCGGTAATAGTGATGGTAAGGTGGATGTTATTATTGTGGATCCATCCGAACTTACAGGGCATGATTATAAAGTAACATTTACCGAAGATACTGATACATCATCAGCAACTTATGGGCAGATCTTCTGGAATTTGATTGATGTTACCGATAATAATAGAGAAGTTTTAACTATGCAAAAACAAATTTCTCCGACCGAATCCGGAAGTGATGCTCCTATAGTTGAGGGTTTCCAAATTAAAGTATTTGGTCCTCCCCCTGGGATTAACCCATCACGATATGGCGTAGCTTATGGTGAAGGTTCGCAAACATCAATGACCTATTTGCAAGGTTGGGATTTTTCCGGGACCCGTTGGATATCTGGTACTGATGCAGGTGGCATTGGTTTATTCGGTGGATTATTTAATGGATTTGATTTTTTTGGTAGTACTGCAAAACCAAGTGATTTTTCTGATGTAGTATTAAAATGGGCCGGTACCAATTCTCGATCTGATAGTACTGCTGAAGGTCTTGCGGCTGCTAGCCAAAGTGAAGAACCTGACAGATGGTCCAAGGCTGCGGTTTATAGGAGAGATTTGGGTTGGCCCTATCCATATGATGGAACTGGTATGATCCCATTTTCTGCTTGGGATGTTGATCATAATAGAAGATTAAATGTATGCTTTGTAGAAGATGCCAATAATGGATCCGCGAATAAATTATGGGATATGGGATGGGATGGTAGTAAATTTGCTGATTTAGGTGGTAGAGAATATATTTTTATAATGGCGTCTGATTATGATGAAGCTAAGGAATATAATGATGATAATTGGGGACCTGCTTCTGATGTATTATATGCTATTTGGCCATCAAAACGTGGTAACCATCCATATTTAGAAGCAAATTTTGAATTAATGGTTTTTGCTTCTAAAGTTAATACCAGTGAAGATGTTTTTGAATTTTCAGTGCCTGGAAAAACAGAAAATGATAAAAAATTAGCTAAAGCAGATGTAGAAAAGATTAATGTATTCCCGAACCCGTATTACGCTGCGAATCCTCAGGAACCGGATCGCTTCAACCGTTTTGTGACCTTTAACCATCTGCCGCAACATGCGATCATCCGCATCTTTACGTTGGGTGGTGTTCAGGTTCGCAAACTGGAAAAGAATGATGATACCCAATTCTTCCGTTGGGATCTTAAGAATGAAGCGGGCTTACCTGTAGCTTCCGGATTATACATCGCTTACATCGATATGCCTGAATTAGGCAAAACCAAAACGTTGAAGCTGATGATCGTCCAGGGTGAACAGGTAGTTGAGTTCTATTAATAGGATGAATTTAATTGCAGTGATAGGGAAAAAAGTTAGGGAGTTAAAATATGAGTAAAATAAAATTGTTAAACGGTGTTATTTGGATCGTGCTGGTGCTCTTCCTTGCATCACTGCCTGTTTACGCTGGTGATGCAGACAGGATTGGCACTGCAGCAGGAACGCAAGTTCTCGTTCCGGTTGGAGCCAGAGACCTTGCAATGGCCGGTTCCGATATCGTGTTTACCAAGGGTACCGATGCCATTTATTGGAACCCTGCGGGTTTATCGAACATGACACAGAAAGCTGCCGGAATGTTTTCGACAGTGAATATCTTTGGTGATATTCGCGTAAACTATTTGGCTGTTGGAGCCGGTATGGGCAAATTCGGTCATATCGGTTTCAGCATCAAAGCCTTTGATTTCGGAGACATTCCTTTGACGACCATCGAAGACATGGACGGAAGCAACGGAAGAACCTTTTCGCCGACATTCAGTACATTGGGATTGACTTATTCCAATAAGTTAACCAGTACGATTAATGTTGGTGTAACCACCAAGTTAATCTATGAATCCGCACCTCGTGTCAGTGCAACGGCAGTTGCCTTTGACATCGGTTTGCAGTACAAGAACCTGGCCGGTTTGAAAGGTGTTTCCTTTGGTGTTGTTATTAAGAACATCGGTTCGAATATGCAGTATCGCGGAACCGGTTTGATGCAACAGGTAAAGGTTAACGGACGTACCGAGTTCATGAGACGCGGTGCAGCCAGCGATCAGTTACCGGCAAGCATGGAACTGGGCTTGAGCTATAACTACAAAGTAATGGAAGACAACAACATCATTCTGTCCGGAGTTTTTAAGAATAATAACGTACAGAACGATGAATTCCGGTTTGGAATGGAATACAACTACAAGAACTTCATCATGTTGCGTGGCGGCTATTTGTACATGGTTAACACGCCTGCGGAAGATGTGGTTTATTCCTTCTCGCTCGGAGCCGGATTGCAGTACAAATTAGGCAATACCATGTTGGGTATTGACTATGCATTCCGCAACGTTC
>JALWEA010000220.1:9409-12929 GCA_027039465.1 Calditrichia bacterium
CAAGTAATATGTTTACATTGCATATCGGTTTCTAATCGAATGCTGCTTGCATAGTTTTAAAAGGCCGATGTTTTTTACATCGGCCTTTTCTTTTTAAACTTCCCCCTTTCATTTTCTTCGAAAAAATTTTGCATTTTTTTATACAATTGCATATAATACATATAGCATTCCAAGCATGTTTTCATGGAGATCTACCATGTTAGCTATCCACCCGTTTAAAAGGTCTATTTTGATTAGCGGGTTTTTGCTTATTCTCGTCACTCTTGGGCTCGGAAAAAGTTTTAAGATAAACACCCTGACACACCCGCCAAATGTAAATGGCTATCCTACATTTTCGATTCTGAATATTGGAAATTGGGGATTTTGGGCCAATTGGGAAGGCATGACTGCGCACGATCCCTATACGGGACGTGGCGGCGGTTACTTTCCCAAAGGGAAGGCCCCGGTTATTTATGATGATGGTATTCTTTGGGGTGCTTATTTACGTGACCCGGTGAGCGGAATAGCGCTGAGCGATACCCCGCGGGTTGGGGGCGTTCTATATCGTTCCGGTTTGATGCCCGGATGGATTCAGGAAGATGGCACTCCCGTTGAACCTGAAAATCCTCGGGTGCGCATCTACCGTATTCGTTCCGACTGGAGGGAAATAAGCAAACAACAATTACGGGCGGAAGCGGCTTACATCTACAATGTGAAAAGTGAGCTGGCGACCAATGACATGTTGGATGGAATTCGGGAACAGTATCAAACAGATTGGCGGGAATGGCCGGTGGATTTGGGTGCGCCGTACGTGGATGTGAATGGAAACGGTATTTACGATCCGGTATTGGATTCGTTATGCTGCCCGGATGAAACCAAGGGCGATTATCCCGGAATTGCAGAGGCCGATCAGGTGGTATGGATGGTGGTTAATGATTTAAATGCGCCAATAACCCTAAATTTGGCTGGTTCAAGGCCTATCGGTTTGGAAGTACATTTAACGCTCTGGACGTACAAAGGAAGTATGAACCGCTTGGGTAATGTAGTTTTTAAACGCATCGAGATTTTCAATAAATCCGGCTTTCAATTGGATTCCATGTTTATTGCCATGTTCAGTGATCCGGATGTTGGCGATTACGGCGACGATTTGATCGGTTGCGATTCTACAAGAAGTTTAGGTTTTGCTTATAACGGTTCGGATAACGATGCGGAATTTTTAAAATACGGCCTAAAGCCTCCTGCCGTCGTTTATGATTTATTGCAAGGCCCTGTAATAGACACAGGTGATCCGTCGGATACAGCCATTGTCAATTTTAGCTATGTTGTTGGTAAGCGGAATTTGAAAATGACTTCTTTTTCTCCGAAGATGCCTTATGTTTGTGATAATCCTCCGATGGGTACTATTGCCGTTACATTGAGAGGATATAATATTTTACGAGGATTTGAACCTACCGTAGATTTGCTTCATCCTACGCCACAAGTGTTCGGAAGCGGGCCTAAAGTCGGCATGCCGACTAAATTCCCGTTTTCCGGGAATCCAATACAAGATCCAAACGCCCAATTCGGTGACATAGACGGTCAGGGCGGGAATCTGCCCCCCGGTGACCGGCGAATGAACCTGAATTCCGGGCCGTTTACCATGCAGCCAGGCGATAAGCAGGATATTTTAGTGGCCATTATCGGAGGCCTTGGCAAAGATCGATTAAATTCTCTGCAAAACGCTTTTGAAACGCATGAATCTGTAAAAAGGGCCTACAAAAGGTTGTTCAAAAATATGCCCGGCCCGCCAAAAGTGCCGTTGGTCAGGGCAACCCCTTTGGATGACAAAATTATTCTTAATTGGGGCTTTGATACACAGCGCATCAAAGAAACGGAGGACGAAAAACACGGGGACAATATTTTTGAAGGGTACACCGTCTATCAGTTACCGGACAGCACGACGCCGCTAACCGATGAACGGGTGAAACGTTTGGCAACCTTTGATCGCATTGACGGGGTAACCGATATTTATGCAACTATTTTGTCGCCGCGTTACCACAATAAGCCTATTTTCGTGCCGGTCCAATACGGAACGGATTCGGGCATCCGTCATTATTTTACGGTTCAATGGGACTCCATCAGAAATAGACCGTTGTATCGGGGCTCCACTTATTATTTTGCCATAACCGCTTACAATTACAATCCGTATGATTCCGAGTATCCCAGTATCGAATCGCGGCCACAGTTCGTTAAGGTAACTTTGCAAGGGCCGAAGCCTGGTGAGCGCTTTCTGGCCCAGCCGGAAGATACCGTGCAGGTAGAAAAAGAAGGGCAAGGCGATGTTCGATGCTTGGTGAAGGTGATCGATCCGGATGAATTAACCGGGCATCGTTATGAAATTTATTTTGTGCAAGATCAGGATACGCTTTCTCCCACTTACGGACAAATGGTTTGGAATTTAAAAGACCTTACGGAGAATAAATTGGTGTTATGCAAACAAAAATTGCCCATCACAGAATCTCACAAAGGTGAAACTGACCAGGCAGCACCTATTGTTGACGGTCTGCTAATTTCGGTCTTTTTAACTAAAGGGCCGGAATTAAAAGGGATTGTGGAAGTCGCCAACGGTAACGGGCCTTTGCTTGAATCCGATTGGGATGGCGCAGGCGCACCCTATCACGGCAATAATGTCTGGCACAGTTTAAGTGCGCCCAGCGATGTGAATCGTTTTTACATCAGCACGGGTGGCGGTAAGGGTAATTTGGAACGTTTGGAACGCAGCATTGCCAACGCCCATAGCCATGACTTTGAATTGCGTTTTACTCAATCCGGCGGTATTTACTGCTGGTGGTATGAGAAGGATTCGCTTTATGCGCAGGTGCCTTTTGAAGCCTGGGATGTGGGCGTTGCCACCTACGACGATCCTTCAGATGACGTGCGTTGCTTAACCGGCGGCTATTCCGGCGGAGACACGGTTGGAATTTTCGACTTTGGGTACAATGACCCGGCCTTTGGTTTTCCGGCTACGGATTGGATTGATGTGCGCAGGCCGATTGATCAACGGGGAAGCTGGGAAGCATTTTACAATGACGTAACTTCCGGCGTAAAAACGTTTGATTGGTGGCGGTATAGTAAGGAAGTGTTGTCCAATATTACGATCTGTGACTTTGGCGGAAACCGTACCTTGCCGCAAGCGGGTACGGTGATTCGGTTTATTACGACAAAAGGGCCGCAGACAGACACAAAATTTTATTTTACGGCTCCGGGTAAAATTGAAAATGATAAAGAGCTGGCTGAAAAAGATGTGGAAAAAGTGAACGTCTTTCCCAATCCTTATTACGGGGCGTCGGAAATGGAGCCGGATCGTTTTACACATTTTGTGACCTTTAACCACCTGCCGAAACATGCGATTATTCGCATTTTTACTTTGAACGGCGTGCAGGTGCGCAAATTGGAAAAGAACGACGATAGTCAGTTTTTTCGTTGGGATTTAAGGAATAAAAGCGGTTTGCCGGTAGCCAGCGGTTTGTACATCATTCGCGTTGAAATGCCGGAATTAAAT
>JALWEA010000221.1 GCA_027039465.1 Calditrichia bacterium
CATCGTTACAAAGCACAAAATAACCATGCGGTTCCAGAATGGCTGTTGTCGGAAATTGATAGCGCACATTATCGTTTCCGTTAGAAAACATCCAACCGCTTAAATAGACCTTTTCCGAATCCGGATTATATAGCTCCACCCAATCGCCCGTATTTAACGAATCCGAAGAATGATAATTGATTTCATTTATCACTACGTTTTGATTTCCGGAACTCATGGGAGTAATGCGTACCATAACCACATCGTGAGGGGCAACCTCAGCCGAAAAACTACCCGAATATTCTCCCAAATCTTCATGCTTCCACAAATCCCGCACATTTGCTTTCATGCTTGGGGTAAAATTCAAATCACTCCACGAAACGCGGATTTTTGCCGGAACCGAATCGCGATTAAACAATACTACCGCCCGGCCGCCGTCTCTTAATTCCTTTGCCCAAACTTCTTTGCTTCCGTAGTCCTTTATGCGCGTTCCCTGTTTGCCCAATGAATCCTGATCAACGGCAATTACTTCTCGGTTTGTTAAAATGGCTGTTATTTCCGGTTTTATATGAATTAAGTCGTTACCGGCGATTAGGGGCGCTGCCAAAATGCACCACAAGCTGAAATGGGCCCTGCTTTCATTTAAGCTCAGACCCGAGTTGCCCACCTCCAGCATATCCGGATCATTCCAATGACCAGGTCCGGCATATTTTTCCAAGCCGACCTGCCAATCCAGAATATTCACAAAGCTTTCCCACGAAGGCGCAATATCTCCCGTGGTACGCCACAAGTTCGCACCGATTTCCGCGCCCCAAAGCCACGGTTGATCAATGCCCCAATCACACACGCTAAACACGATAGGACGACCTGTTAAATTCAAGGCTATGCGCATTTGCTGATACGAATATTTCGGATCCTGACCGTCCGTGTAGCACCAATCGTATTTTACATAATCTACGCCCCATTCGGCATACTGTCGGGCATCCCGATATTCGTAATTTTTACTGCCAGGTCTGCCCTGACACGTTTTTGTACCGGCATCGGAATACAAGCCGAATTTTAATCCTTTGGAATGCACATAGTCGGCCAAGGCCTTAATACCCGATGGGAATTTTTTAGGATCGGCTTGAATATTTCCCGAAGAGTCGCGTGAAATTTGCCAACAATCATCGATAATTACGTAACGGTAACCGGCGGCTTTAAGCCCGTTTTTAACCATGGCATCCGCGGTTTGCCTGACAATGGATTCATTGATATTGCAATGGTAGTGATTCCAGCTATTCCAACCCATCGGGGGCGTTAAAGCCAAGGTGTCAAATTGTGTGGAAATTTGAGCTGTCAACAATCCGAATGTAATGCTTAGAAAAAGCAAAACCTTAGAAAATTGTACACTCACTTTTTCGGCCATACGCGAATCATAACCACATCATGCGAGGGAACGGTTGCGGCAAATCCGTTTTTAAATTGGCCCAATTCTTTTTTACGCCAAAGATCGCGTACGCGTGCCGTTGCGGATTTGTTCAATCCTATTTCCTGCCAATTTACGGATATTTTAGCCGGTTGTTTGCTGCGATTAAACAGAACCACCGCCCGACTCCCGTCTTTAAGCTCCTTGGCCCAAACTTCCAAATCACCAAGATCTTTAACTTTACGTCCTTGCTTACCCAAGCTGTCCTGATCTACGGCAATCACTTCTTTATTGGTCAAAATATTTTTTATCGGCTCGGACATGTGCCGGATATCGTTACCGGCCATCAGCGGGGCCGCTAAAATACACCACAAACTGAAATGTGCGCGGCTTTCGGGAACGGTCAATCCGCTGTTACCCACCTCCAGCATGTCCGGATCGTTCCAATGCCCGGGACCGGCATATTTGGCCAGACTGTCCTGTGCATCCAAAATATGCACAAAGCCCATGCCGCCCCAGTCGGTACGACAATCCCAACAATTTAAAATGTCTTCGGTCGTGCGCCACAAATTGCCGCCTACTTTGGCTCCCCAACGCCAAGGTTTGTTTGTTCCCCATTCACAAATGCTAAAAACAATGGGACGACCGGTTTTACGCAAGGCCATAGCCATTAACGCATAAGAAGCCTGTGCATTTTGCATACCGTGATAGCACCAATCGTATTTCAAATAATCCACGCCCCATTTGGCATATTGCCTTGCATCCTGAAATTCATAACCTCTGCTGCCTGGCCTGCCCTGACACGTTTTTAAACCAGCATCGGAATAAATACCGAATTTTAATCCTTTGGAATGAATGTAATCAGCCAAAGCTTTAATACCCGAAGGGAATTTTTTCGGATCCGCCTGAATATTCCCTAACGAATCACGCGAAACCTGCCAGCAATCATCAATCACCACATATTGGTAACCGGCATCCTTCATGCCGGAAGTAACCATAGCATCGGCAACTTCTTTTATCAGATTCTCATTGATGTCGCATTTAAAAGTATTCCAGCTATTCCAGCCCATGGGCGGGGTTAGGGCTAATTTAACACTGTCTTGGGCATAAGTTTTGGAAATTCCCATAAGAATAAATACAATAAAAAAAACGGCGATCGCAGTACGATAATATTTTTGCAGCATAACAATTCCTTCCTATGCCTGTAATTTAATTTTCTATTTAGCACGCTAAATTATTTAATGCAACAAAATCATTTTCCGCTGGCAATCAAATCCACCGGCCGCACGCAAGCGATAAAAATAAATACCGCTTGGCAATCCTTCCGCATTAAATTGCACTTTGTGCCAGCCCGCTGATTGCTTCCCTTGAACCAATTTTTTTATCTTTTGTCCGAGCACATTGTAAACATTCAACGTAACTTTCGTTGTCAATGGCAAATAGTAGCGAATAACGGTGGTCGGGTTGAACGGATTTGGAAAATTTTGTTCGAGTTTAAATTTTCCGGCAATTAAATTTTTGTGCTCTATTCCGGTCACATGATAGGGTTTCAATACGTTAATTTCCGCTGCCGAAGCCCAGGGATTTCCGTCCACTTCGCTTAAAGCTCTCAAACGTAAATAGCGGCCTTTTTTAGTGGTAAAGTACGCATATTCGCGAACCGAGGTATTACGCCAAGTGCCTTTGGCGACCGGAGCGCCCCAATCGTTATAATCATTACTTACATAAATTTCGTATTCGGCAATACGCCCGTGAAGACCGTCGGGGCGCGGGGTATATTCCACACAGGCCACATCAATGGTATCCCCCAAATCGATTTGCAATTCATGAGGGTAAGGATCATCACCGCCGGAATACTTAGTATGCCATATAGTTTTAACATTACCGTCAATGGCATGATTGGCGGGGGCATATTCCGCACTCGTTTCCTGACTGTCATAATACCGGATTGAAAATTTCTTTTGATTGGCATAAACATATTGAGGTACGGGCGCATCGGGATTGGCGGGCATAGTAATGGGAAAATAATAAATCTTTCCCTTAAGCAAGGTACTGTCCGTAATGGTCGCCGCTACTTCGTTGGCTTGATCGCCAAAATAATCAACTACGGAAAGAGAATGAATCTTACCGCCTCCACCGGGATATCTTTGAGTAATCGCTTCCAAAAATACCGTGTAAGGTTTTGTCAAATCGTACCCGAAAGTTAAATCGGTCAAATCCAATTCAAATTCCATGGGTTCGGTGTGTACGGTGCCATCGGCCCAACGTCCCAATAAATCAATTTCGGTTCTGCCCTGATATAGAAAATGATGGCATAGCATCGTCCGTTCCGGTTTGTCCGCATTCGGCTTTTGGGCAATACCGATTTTCAACTTTATTCGGTTGCGTTGATTGTATTGCATTTTAATTTTCATGACTAATTTGGGCTTGTAATTTTTACGGATATGATAAAATTCGGCGTTCATTTTGTACTTTTTCAAAATGCGATAAGGAATATAAACCCAGCCGCCGTTGGCCCATTGATCGCCCCAGGAATTTAAAGTGATCATGGCGCCGCGTTCCCAATCCAACATATCCACTTTCCCATCACCGGTAATATCGATGTTGTTCGTAATTTTACCGTCTTTGTTAAAATCATAACCGACACTGTCGTCGTATCCGGCCCAGGTCATGGCATGGTCAAACTTTGGTCCCCAATCGTACAGAATGTAT
>JALWEA010000222.1 GCA_027039465.1 Calditrichia bacterium
AAGATTTCATTCGGCGCCTTCCTTTGGAACGCGTTAGTAATTTACATATCGCCGGTCATGAAAAGGTGAGTCCTGATTTGATCATCGATACGCACGGACAGCCCATTATTGATCCGGTGTATGAATTATTCGACTGGACGATTAAACAATTGCCGCAGACTCCGGTATTGCTGGAGCGCGATTTCAATATTCCCGAAATCGAAGAACTGCAGGCGGAGCTGCAGAAATTAACATCCATCATGAACAAACATTGGGAGCAAGATTATGCCCTTATCCGCTGAAACCAAACGCTTAATGGGTACGCTTTACGATTACGTGCGTACCGGTCGGGAGGTGGTGCTGCCCAACGCGGATGGGGATCGTTTGTCCAATTATCGCCGATTGGTGCGCAATATATTTGACGATACGCTCCGGCGTGCCTACCCGATTACATTCGAAGTCCTGAGTGCAGAGGAATGGGATGATATGATCAATGCGTTCATGGAAAAAGCCCGACCGCAAACGCCTTACATCTGGAAAATGCCGTTTGAATTTTACGAATTTGTGGTAAACGAAGATTTTGCCGCTCAATTCGACCGGCCATATCTGGATGATCTGCTTTTTTTCGAGTGGATCGAAATCGAAATTTTTACCATGCCCGATCAACCGATTCCTGTTTTCCGCAACGAGGGCGATTTTTTAAATGATAAAATTGTCGTTAATCCGGATTTTCGCATCATTGAATTGACGTATCCGGTGCATACCATGCCTGCCACCGAGGCCGCTGAACATGAAGGACAATATTTTGTGCTCAGCTTTCGCGAGCAGGAAAGCGGGGAAGTTCGTTTTGTGGATTTAAGTCCTTTGTTAGCTTTTGTTTGGCAGGAATTGGCCGAAAAGCCCGTCACCGGACACCAACTTTTGCAACGGGTTTATGCGGCGCTTCCCGAGATAAGCGAAGATCAACTTATGCCCGTCGTTTTGCCCTTCCTGAATGATATGCTTCTGCAAGGCGCCATTCTGGGTTTTGCCCGCTAAATCCGCAAACTAACGCCAAGTGTCCGGAGCGGCAAGAAAAATCAAATCAAAGCCACTCATTTTCATCGGCCGCGATTAAATTCGGACAAAAGAATTTTAAATTTTTTTAATTGACGATTTAATAATCTGATTCCCGACCATTATTGAATTTTAACGGATCAGGGTGGGAAAAGAAAGGACTTATCATGAAAAAGTTATATTTGCTTTACCGAGGGTTTGTGGAACGTTTGAAGGATTGGCCGCCGCTGGTTTTCCGCCTGATTTTGGCTTACGGCTTTTTTGAACCGGCTTTAAAAAAGTGGAGTAACATGGAGGCCATTGCACAGTGGTTTGCCAGCATGCATTACCCTTTGCCCACGCTTAATGCCTATTTGGCGGCAACCACGGAAATTTCCGGTTCGATATTGTTGCTGCTTGGTCTGGGAACCCGTTTGATTTCTTTGCCTTTAATGTTTGTCATGTTAGTGGCTATTTTTACCGTGCACATCGGCAATGGCTTTGCCGCAGGCAGCAACGGATTCGAAATTCCTTTGTACTACCTGGCCATGTTGTTCAGTTTGGTGGTCACGGGCAGCGGTAAATTCAGCTTGGATTATTTGATTTGGAAAAAGGTTAAGAGTTAAGAGTTGAAAGGTTGAAGAGTTAAGCGTGTATCCGTTATTCGTATAATCGTAAAAAGGTTGAATTGTTGAATGGTTTAATGGTTAAATGGGAATTGTTATTCGTTAAATGGTGGTTGGCGTTTGGGAACCTCTACTTCATTCCGGCAAGTTCCCAATTCCAAGTTCCCAGTTCCAGTCCCTAATCGCAGGCGGAATTGTATTGAGGGACGGATAGACCACTTATGCACAAATCATGGCTTCCGAATAACGAATAACGCATACACGAATAACGCCAAGACCAGTTCCCAATTCCCAATTCCCAGTTCCTAATCGCAGGCGGAATTGTATTGAGGGACGGATAGACCACTTATGCACAAATCATGGCTTCCGAATAACGAATAACGCATACACGAATAACGCCAAGACCAGTTCCCAGTTCTCAATTCCAAATTTTTGATTCGATCTCGAAATTTTTTTCAAACTTTTGGAAAATAATTATCGGGCATTTTAGCCTTAATTCCTCTTTAACATTTTGTTTTATTTAAAAAAACATCGATTATTTTGCTATCATCTTCCGAAAAATTTTTATTTTAAAATTTCCATTAATTTTTGTATAATTCGGGCGACGTCAATCAAGAAAATAAAAGGATGCTTATGCCAAAAAAAATTTATTATGAGCCATCCCGCACTTTAATGGAATTTCGTCTCCTACCTGGCCTGACAACCGAAGAAGCTCTGATTTACAACATTTCCTTACGCACACCCATGGTTTATTCCGAAGAAGAAAATTCAAAATATTTTTTGAACATTCCGATCGTAGCCGCTGCCATGCAGTCGGTTTCGGGTGAACGCATGGGGATCGAGCTGGCCAAACTGGGCGGAACGGCCTTCATTTATTGCTCGCAACCCATCGAGCAACAGGCGGAAATGATCCGCAAGATCAAGCGTTACAAGGCCGGTTTTGTTCCTCCGGAAACGGTGAAACCGGACATGCTTATTCGCGATTTGTACGAGCTGACTCGTCAACGCGGTTACAACACCTTTCCGGTGGTGGATGAACGGAACCGACTTTTGGGGATTATTACCAAGAACGATTACGACGTAAAACCGCATGGCGATTTGGCGGTTAAGGATCGCATGGTTCCGCGCAAACAATTGACCGTGGGCGTTAACATTGATAATATTAAGGAGGCGAACAGCTTACTGCGCGAAACGCACCAATCGGTTTTGCCCATTGTGGATGATGAGGATCGTTTGTTGTATCTGGTTTTCCGCAAAGATATCCGCAATCATCTGGACAATCCTTACGAAGTGCTGGATGAACATAAGCGCTACTTTGCCAGCGCAGCCATTAATACGCACGACTACGAGCAACGCGTGCCTGCCCTGGTGGAAGCGGGTGTGGATCTGCTGGCCATCGACTCTTCCGACGGGCATTCGGTCTTTCAGGCGCGAACGCTCGATTGGATTCGGGAGCACTATCCGCAAATGCCCGTTGTCGGTGGAAATATTATCACTGAAGCGGGCTTTTCTTTTTTAGTGGAACATGGCGCGCGCGCCGTTAAAATGGGCATGGGCGGCGGTTCCATTTGCATTACGCAGGAGCAGAAAGGCACCGGCCGGGGAATGGCCACGACGATCATCAAAGTGGCCGAAGCGCGCGATCGGTATTTCAAAGAAACCGGTAAGTACATTCCGCTGATTGCCGACGGGGGCATTGTCAGTTCCAAAGACATTGTGATTGCCCTGGCTCTTGGCGCGGACTATGTGATGATGGGACGCTATTTTGCCCGCATGGACGAATCGCCAACCGAGAAGGTCACCATTCACAACCGCGTGATGAAGCCGTACTGGGGCGAAGGCTCGGCCCGGGCGCGGGAATGGAAGGAAGCGCGATACCACCAAATGATTTTTGTGGAAGGTGTGGAAGGCTTTGTGCAATATGCCGGAAAGCTGCGCGACAATCTGCCGGAAACCTTGTCCAAAATAAAAGCCTCCATGTCTTCGGTGGGGGCGGCCAACATTAAAGAGCTGCATGAAAAAGCGGAATTGGAAGTGGTCTCCGCCTTGTCCATTCGCGAGGGCAAGCCGCATGATATCTACCTGCCGGGCAGCGAAAATGATTACACATCCATAGATTGGGGAAATTAAGATGGCAAAATACATCGTTTTAGGCGCGCAATGGGGCGACGAAGGCAAAGGTAAGATTGTGGATTTGCTTTCCGGTCACGCGGATTTGGTGGTGCGTTTTCAGGGCGGCGCCAATGCCGGGCACACGGTGATTATCGGCGACCAAAAATTTGTGCTGCATTTGATTCCCGGCGGGATCGTTTCCGGTAAAGCCGTTAATGTGATCGGTAACGGGTGTGTGGTCGATCCCATCACTTTTGCCGAAGAAGTGGATTATTTGCGGGGCAAGGGGATTGAAGTCTCGCCCGAAAAACT
>JALWEA010000223.1 GCA_027039465.1 Calditrichia bacterium
CAATTATGATATCCGCCGAATCACTAAGTCAACAATGGTACCAAAATTTAACACACAAATATGGAAAATTTGATAAAATTTTGGTCGAAAAAGCCATTCGTGCATTAATGCTGGTTGAAGCTCTGGCAAATACAGGCCTTCATTTTATTTTTAAAGGAGGTACATCATTATTAATTCTTTTAAAACGTCCGGAAAGATTTTCCATTGATGTAGATATTTTAGTTTCTACGGGAACAAAAATTGAGAAATATCTAAATAAAATCGAGTTAAAAAAAACATTTATCAAATTTGAAAAACAAAATCGTTTAAGCACAAGTCATATTAAGAAAGCACATTTCAAATTTTATTATCAACCAATTTTGACAAAGAATCCATCCGTTGATTTTATATTGTTGGATGTGCTTTTTGAAAAGAATAACTATCAAAAAGTTTTGAAAAAAGAATTGTTAAGCGATATAGTAAAACAATCCGGAAAACCCAGTAGAATAAATATCCCAAGCATTGACGATTTACTTGGAGATAAATTAACGGCGTTTGCTCCTAATTCTTCAGGCATTCCTTATTTCAAAAGCCAACAGAGCATGACTATGGAAATCATTAAACAATTATTCGACGTTGGAAGACTCTTTGACAATTTTAATGATTTAAAGATTGTTGCAAAAACTTTTAGGCAATTTGCGCTAACCGAATTAGCATACAGAGATAAATCTTCGAGTTTTAATATCGTTTTAGATGATGTTTTCAATACTTCTTTACTTTTGTCAACGAGGGGACATAGCGGTGAAGGAGATTTTCCCCAATTGCAACAAGGCATTTCGCGCTTAAAACCCTATATTTTCTCGGGAAATTATAACATAGAAAAATCTATTATTGATGCAGCAAAAGCGGCATACTTGTCATTACTTATAAAAAAAGGGCAAACGGAATTCGAAAGGTTAGAATCCATTCAGCGCTTACCGGATTATGGGAAAATGGAGATAAGAGATCCTTTTGATACCAAATTAAATAAACTAAAAAAATCAAACCCATTTGCCTTTTTTTATTGGTTCAAAACCTATCAATTATCAACTTCTCTTTGAACCAAACTATTTCCATTTGAAAATGCCCCGCCTTTGTCATACATTTATTCATTGCAAACAAAAAGGATTGGATTCATGCTTGAAAAAAAGATCATTGTTGTCGGTGATCGCGTTCTAATTCGGCCCGACGAATCGCGCCAAAAAACTTCGCACGGATTGTACTTGCCTCAGGGTGTCGAGGAAAAGGAAAAAGTACAAGCCGGGTTTGTGGTCAAAGTCGGCCCGGGCTATCCCTTGCCCGAACCGACCAGCAGCGACGAACCGTGGGAAGAAAGACGCAACGAACCCAAATATCTCCCTTTACAGGCGGAAGAAGGCGACTACGCTATTTTTATGCGTAAAGCGGCCATCGAAGTGGAAATCGATCGTCAAAAATATGTCATCGTTCCGCAATCGGCCATTTTGTTACTTATTCGAGAAGAACTGATGCCGCCGCCGGATGATACGAATTTGGATAATGAATAAGCACAATGGAATCAAATTAAGTTTTCTCAAAGACAACGGGTAATTATGAGACAGACAACCCCAATGAATAAAGACCATCTTTATCTGAATTTCGTTTTTGTAGCTCTTATTTTTATGGCGCTGCTCGCTATCGGTGTTATCGGTTTTCAGTTAATCGAAGGCTGGAGTTGGTTCGATGCTCTGTACATGACCATCATCTCCTTTTCCACGGTCGGTTTTCGTGAAGTACATCCCTTGGGCCACTGGGGACGCATTTTTACCATTTTCATCATTCTTTTCGGACTCATTGTCATTGCCTTGCTTTCGGCCAGCATTACCACTTGGTTTGTATCCACTCAAATTTTAGCAAGAAGGAAAATTCAAAAGATGAAAAAGCAAATCTCCAAATTACGCGATCATGTAATTATTTGCGGTGGCGGCGAAACAGCCAAAACCATTATTCGCGAATTCATCCATACGAAAAAAGATTTCGTGGTTATCGAGCATAAGCCAGAAATCGTGGCGGAATTGAATGAACTGTTTCCTGAATTGTTGATTGTGGAAGGAGATGCCACCAAAGACGAGATTTTGGAAGAAGCAAATGTCGAAAAAGCACACGGTTTAATTACCACTATGCCCGTGGATGCCGACAACCTGTTTATTGTGGTTTCCGCCCGCGATTTAAATCCCAATCTAATCATAATTTCCCGTGCGGTCGATCCGCACACACAGGAAAAACTGTACAAAGCGGGCGCCAATTACGTTATTGTACCCAATGTTTTGGAAGGCATGCGCATGGCTTCGGTCATTTTACGCCCGACCCTGATTAGCTTTTTGGAAGTCATGATGACCAGCACCGATTTATCGTTGCGTCTCGAAGAAATCAATATTCCGGAAGATTCAAGCCTGGTTAACAGGACTTTAAGTGAAGCTAAAATTCCCCAACGTACCGGCTTAATTGTCATCGCTTTAAAACGCGCCAAGGATTCCAAATGGTTTTTCAATCCGGTCTCTTCCACTGTTTTGAATAAGAACGACAAACTGATCGTTTTGGGCGAATCGGATCGCATCGAAAAATTGAATGAGCTTATTAAAGAAAAAATTTAGCCCGCCATGCCGAATGTCTTTCCTGAAATCAAAAACGGATTCAATTTTGAATGTACCCTTTGCGGCGACTGTTGCGTGGGCGATCAGGATGTGTTGCTCAATTGGTACGATTTGTACAACATGGCGCAATTCCTGAGCTACGAGCACACCGGGCAACTGTTTACGGAACAGTGGATTGAACTGGTACAAGACGAAACACAAAAGGTTTGGCGTCCGAAAATTCGGTTTAAAGAAAAGCCTTTTAAGTTTTGTCCGTTTTTGACTAATGAACTCGACGAACGAAACGAATTGAAGGGCTACTGCCAGTTGCACCCCCGTCACAAGCCCCTGGTTTGTGCCCTTGCGCCGGTGGGCTGCCGTTACGATGCACAAACGCATAATACTCAATTTATTTTAGTACCGCCTACCGAAGACTGCCCTGGAATGAATCGACCCAAGTTTAATCTTTTAAGCGACTATTTAACCGGCTTTGAAAAAGCGCTGCATTTTCAAGCGGTGTTTTTTGAAGCGTTGGAACGACTAAAACAGCACGGCTTGAGCACCACCCAATTCAGAGAGCATCTTTATTCGTTCGGCGTAGCATCTCCTTTCGAACAGATTTTGGCCACACTCATCGAAAATTTAAATCAAAGATTTCAAATAAACCTGACGGCGGAGTTCCCGACGGAAAAGGTTTAAAACGAACAAATATTTTTTGACCGCAAATCATTAGCTTTTTTATTACGGCGTGATCGTCATTTGATACGATTATGCCTTTCATCTTGTGTTGTTCTATGTAAGGGCGAAGCATTTCCGTCAAGACGCTCCAAACTCAAAAAATTTAACGTTTTGCAACCAAAAACATCGATTGTTTCTTTATTTATTAGGGAAATGCTTCGCCCCTACAAGTGTCGGCATAATCACTCGGGAACCGGACACAAAGCAACGTATTAGGTTGCCTTTTTAGCCTTTAGCCCCCTTACAGGAGGACATAAAGCTGTTAGCAAAATTGTGCTCAACACCCAATTTTGAGGTAGTTAGGCGTTCGCTTTTCTTACAAACTGCCGGATTATCTTCTCACCGGGCAAAATACTTCGTGCCATTTTGCGTCTCCTTATGAGGGGGATAACAGGGGGTGGAAAACATCAAAACTTACCCATTGCGTCGGGACGACTCCACCACACGCCTCAAAATCGCAGCCGTTTACCAAAGAAACGGGATGAATAATGTTGGGGATTCCTCGTCCCGCGGGAGCGTGACTCTGAATGACAAACCCGGGGTAAGGAATTGACGAGAAAAAGTTATTTTAGACCTCCTAAATCCCCCTCGTAGTTATTAAGTGTAAAGTCAAGAGAAAGGACGACATTTTTTGTATGTCGTCCAAAACGTTTGGCTACCTATTGACATATAGGTCTTGGGCTATTATTTTCCAACTAACCCAAGTAAC
>JALWEA010000224.1 GCA_027039465.1 Calditrichia bacterium
TGGGGCGGTTTGGACAAACCGACTTCCGGCAAAATTTCCATTGACGGACAAAACCTGGCCGATCTGAAAGGCAGCGCCCTGACCGAATATCGCCTGCATCACATCGGTTTTGTGTTTCAGGCGTACAATTTGATTCCCGTTTTTACGGCTTTGGAAAATGTGGAATTTATCATGCTGCTGCAGGGCGTCGGCAAAAAGCAGCGGCAGCATCGCGCCAAAGAGTTGCTGGAAGCAGTCGGCTTAGGTGATCGTTTGCACTCAAAGCCTACCCAACTTTCGGGCGGTCAACAACAGCGGGTGGCGGTAGCGCGCGCTTTGGCTTCCCGTCCCGAATTCGTTCTGGCCGACGAACCCACCGCCAATCTGGATTCCCATTCGGCCGACGAACTGCTGACCCTGATGGAAAATCTCAACAAACAATACAATATGACTTTCATCTTTTCCACGCACGATCCGCGGGTTATTCAACGCGCTCATCGGGTGATTACGCTGCATGACGGAAAGGTTGAGAAGGATGAGATCATTGAAAAATAAAAGACCTTTGGGCCGGCTAATCGTTCTTTGCATTTTACCGCTTTTAATTCATGCCCAAAATCCGGAATTTTCCGGCTATGCCAAATATCTGCTCAGCCGCAGCGAATATCCCTTTATTTCCGGCGCGTTAACGGATCACCTGATTCATGTGCGCTTGAACAGCCGCTATTACTTTTCCGATAACTGGACGGCGGCGCTGGAAACGCGAATCCGTACCTACTATGGCCAATCCGTCGAAAAATTTCCCGGTTTCAAATCGTTGACCAAACATCATTATCCTTTGGGAGATTTGGGCTGGGAATTTTTAGACAAGAAAGAATGGTTCGGCTACGCGGAAATCGATCGCGCTTATCTTGATTATCAGAGCACGAATTTCGAAGCGACGCTCGGACGGCAGCGCATTGCCTGGGGCACCAGCCTGGTGTGGAATGTGATCGATTTGTTCAATCCCATGTCCATTTTGGATTTCGATTACGAAGAACGCCCGGGCTCCGATGCCGTACGTTTGCAATATTTTACCGGCCCGCTTTCGCGCATTGAATTGGCCGTGGCGCCCCACAAACAGGCTAAAGTTAGCACATGGGCGTTGCTGTGGGCAACTCATGCCGGTGAATACGATTTTTATTTTTTAAGCGGCCAAAAGCAACGGCGTAGGCTGGCCGGATTTGCTTTTTCCGGCTACATTAAAGGCGCGGGATTTCGCGGCGAACTCAAAGTAAGCGACCCGCCATCCAAAGGGGCTAAACCCTTGCAAAGCTTTCCAAGGCGTTTAACCTATAATGACCGGCCCAATGTTCAGGCCGTTCTTTCTTTGGATTACGCCTTTCCCAATTCCTTTTACATTCACAGCGAAGCTTACTACAATCGGGACGGAGTGACTCAGAGCGGGGCTTTGTATTGGAATGAAATCGGTGAAGCCGATATGCTCAATCCCGCCCGTTGGTCTCTGTTTCAGGAATTCGCGTACGACATTAATCCCTTACTGCACGCCGATGTTTTTGCTTTGATTAATCCCAACGAAAAGTCCATGCTCATTGCTCCTTCACTCAGTTGGTCGCTGGCGACGAATCTGGATTTGTACGCGTTGGCTTTTTTAACCACCGGCAAGGCCAATACGGAATACCGAACGTACGGCACGGCCGGATTCTTGCGGTTGAAATACTCTTTTTGAGGGGATTGGTTGAATGGGTGAATGGAATATTAGGAACTGGGAACTGGGAACTGGGAATTGGGAATTGGTCTTAGCGTTATTCGTATATCCGTTAATCGTATATTCGTATATTCGTTAAGTATCGACTTTTCATCATTTTATGTCCGAATTTGTAAATTGGAAGCTTTTCCGAATTCCTAATTACCAATCATTTGTGTGGGGACCGGTGGTAAGTTAATAATTTTCCCGAGCTGCCAGGTGCAAGGCATTTCCCTAAATGTTCGCTGAAATGGTATTGAAGGATGGGAGCGCCACTCATTCCGCAAGCGCTATTCACGAATAACGGATACACGGATATACGAATAACGCTATCACATTCAACCCTTACCCCATTCCGCGCTAAAAATACACCCAATAGACCATCACAATGGCGATGACCGTAACGACGACCGTCATGGGTAAGCCGATGCGCAGAAAATCTTTAAAACGATAACCGCCCGGGCCGTAAACCATGACGTTGGTCTGATAGCTGATAGGCGTGGCAAAACTGGAAGAAGCGGCAATGGCTAAAGTCAAAATAAAAGGTTGCGGGTCAACATGCAATTGGGTTGTTACGGCCAACACCACCGGAAAGACCAAAGCGGCAGTGGCATTATTCGTGATTATGTTTGCGTAGCCGCTGGTTATCAAAAAGATGCCGGTAATAATGCCCACCGTTCCGAACACACTACCCCACTGAATAATGTAATGCGCCAAAACCTGCGCCACGCCGGAGTTTTTAATTCCCGCCGCAATGCCGAAAGCCGAGGCAATAATGATCAGCACCCTAAAATCAACCGATTCACGGGCTTCTTCCAACGTAACGGTTTTGGTCAGTAATAAAATCATGACGGCAATTCCGGCAGCAACAATGATGGGCATAAGGCGCAGGACAAACAGCACAACCATTAAGACAAGCGTACTTACGGCAATAATCTGATTTTTGAGTGGTTTGGAAGGCACACGATCGCTTTGGGAGATCAGGAGAAAATCACGGGAATAATACCATTTCTTAATGAAATCCTTATTGGCTAAAATTAACAAGGTATCGCCGCTACGCAAAACAATGTCACCGATTTTCTTTTGGATGCGCTCGCCGTTTCGGTGAATGGCAATAATAACCGCGTCGTATTTTTCGCGAAATTTACTTTCCCGCACATTCCGGCCGACCAGCGGCGAACTATCCGAAATAACGACTTCGTAGGGCCTGATCTGAGATGAATCGTACTTTTTTAAATCCAGCTTGGCGTCGTGAATCACTTGCAGTCCGGGTGTTTTTTGCAGCTCCAAAATGGTTTTCGGAAGGCCGGTAAAAAACAAACGGTCGCCTAAATGAATGCGTTCGTCGGGACGGGCCGGTGCAATAATTTTGCCATCCCGTTCGATCTGGAAAAGGAATAAACCTTTCAAATGTCGTAATCCGGCCTGCTCGATGGTTTTGCCGATATCTTTGTACTTGGAGGTCACTTTTAAAGCCACCACAAACTCTCTGGTGTTTTCCTGCAAGGCTCGCATCGAGGCAACTTTGCGATCCGGCAAAAGTTTGGGGCCGATAAAAATGAGGAACAAAAGTCCGCCAATGGCCACAGGCAAACCGATTTTGGTAATCTCGAACATGCCCATTCCCCGCATGCCGCTTTGTTCCATTAAACCGTAAATGATCAGGTTAGTACTGGTACCGATTAACGTGCACATGCCGCCCAACATGGCCGCATACGATAAGGGAATGAAAAACTTGGAAGGCGATAAATCCATGCGATCCGTCCAGCTTTTTAAAGCCGGGATTAGCAAGGCAACCACCGGAGTGTTATTGATAAAAGCGGAAATACCCGACACAGGAAAAACAATGCGGGCTAATTTTCGAGAGAGTGCCGTTTGGTTCTTCCGGCCGAACAAATAGCCCTGGAGACTGCTCATCAGTCCCGAATTATTCAGTCCGGCGGCTACAATAAACAGGAAAGCGATGGTAAGCATACCTTCGTTGGAAAATCCGGCAAAGGCCTCGTTTACGGTAACCACGTTGCCGATCAGCAACAGGAACAAGGCCGAAAGAATGGTCAATTCCGTTTCGAACCATTCCTTTAACAAAACGATCGTCATTATTAAAATAATGGCCAAAGTGTACCAGAATTGGAAATTCATGCCTTTTTCCCGTTCGTTGCAAGAACCGTTAATCGACCTGTTTGTGCGCTTCTTAAAGTAAGTTGATTTTAATCATTAAGCTATTTAAAAATATTGTAATAAACAAGGTTTGATCGGAATCAAAAAGTGGAAAGGAAAAAATTTTTACGGTCGGGGGAAGAATGTTAAGAGTTAAGAGTTAAGGGTTAAG
>JALWEA010000225.1 GCA_027039465.1 Calditrichia bacterium
TTATTACATTGGAATAGAAAATAAGAATTTTTCAAATTAAGGCAAAAATTAAGTTAAAAAGTTTGTAAAAAATCGAATTTAAATGGGTATGGGATTCCATTAATTCGAACCGTCTTTGGGCTTAATAAAATTGGCGGTATAATTCTTTTTCTTTCCGAACTGTTCGACAAAATCAAAGCCCTGTTCTTTGGCAAGGAAACGCACAATGTGAAAAGGCAAAAAGTCCGGATCGCCCGGCTGTTCCGTAACGGATAAAAGTCCGGACGGGCGAAGGATGTTAAAAATAGCGCGTAAACAAGCTTCCTTGTCCGGCACTTCACCTAAAACGGCCACAAGAACTACCGCATCAAATTTGTCTTTTCCGTAAGGAAGATCATTAGCATTCCCGACAACGAAGCCAACCTTATTCAAACCTGCCAAATTGATTTTTTGCCAGGCCTTCTTAAGCATTTTTTGTTGTAAATCAAATAATTCCAGATGACCTTGTGGTACACGGCGAGCAATTTCGACGCTAAAATATCCAGGCCCAGGCCCTATTTCGAGAACCCGAAAATCATTTTTAAGATGAAGGCGATCGGCCAATGTACGCGGTGAAAGGATAAATCTGCGCCAGGGTAATTCCAGGGCAACCGAAAGTTGGTGCGGAAAAACGCCTTTTTTAAAAAAGCGATAAAAAATTTCCTTTGTTTTCACGGAATCCGTTTCCCGCTATTCTTTTGGAAAGCTTTCATGGCTCCGATTCAAAAACTGTACTTGACTTCCACGAAAGCTCTGGAATATTTCTTGTTTCTCCCGAACGGGCTGCCTTTCTTCCCTTCAAAAAGGGTAGCGCCGCCGTAAATATTAATGCCGTCCGTGAATGCATAATTTAAAATCGGAAGTACAAAATAGTCACCGTCTTTCAGATTGTAAACGGAAATGAATTGCAGGCTGGTGAAATCTCCGATTTGATACTGCACGCGCCCCGAAAGTGATTGCGTAAATTTATCCGGCATCGTGCTCAGGGGCATACCCAAATGCAGACGCGTGGAACGCTCGTAATCCCGATCGAATTTCAACAAAATGGTCTGAATAAACTGGACGTTCAATGTCAGATCATTGGTAGGCAGGTAATCCAGCCCTAATACATATTTAAGATAAGGGTTCTGCCGTTCAATATCTTTGCCGTTACGATCTTTGGTCAAAAAATAGGCGCCTTCGCCTTTAATTGCCCATTGGTTGAATGTTGTAATAAAGTCCGCTCCGAAAATCTGGTAACGATCGTATCCGATGGTGCGCAGGAAGTCGTGCACCTGAGGCTCAAACAGCATGCGGATCGTGGGATTTTTATCGTACCCGTTGTAGTAGCTCAGCGAATAATCGACGTTCCAAAAACTGAAATCCGCCTTTAATCCGAATTCCGAATTACTCAACCTGTTCTCGGGCAGCCTGGTAACCGAACTCCGAACAGGCAGGCCGCCCATGGTGTCCGGCAATTGTAACGGAATGCGGTTTGCCTTGAATCTTGGTACCCACACCGACTGCAACGTTACAGGGCCCAAATAAACGTTCATTTTGGCCGCCGTAACCGGCAATCGGTAATCTTCCACTTCCGCTGAAATGTTCACATAGTCCCAGGGATTGATATTGTCCGTCGGGTTGATCCAATCGGTTTTGCCCCAAAAAATGAATTGCTGCCCAAGGCGCACATCCAAATACTTAAAGAAGAGATCGATGTACGTTTCAACCGGATAAACGCTCAAACCCTGACCGCGTTTTCCGTCGAATGCCGGATTGGCCTGCATCGCTTCGTAATTAAAATCCAGCGCCGAATAAAATGCGGCATGTTCGCCCATGGCGCTGCTTAAGCGAAGTTGCAATCTTGTCCCTAAATGGTCAAAAGGGTAGGGAGCGTTCAGATTGGGATGGGCGAAAAATTTAACGTAACCGCCCAATTCCGCTTGCTGCCCGAATAGGAAAAAGGGCAAAGCAATGAACCAAAGAAAAAATCTTGCTTTCATCATCGCCCTCGTTGTAAATATCGTTGACTGAAAAATTGCGCCGGAATGTTTTGGTTGACCTTAATATTCGTAAATTTCATTTCACTTTGGTGCTTGTTTTGCACGTCTTTCATAATCATGTCCGTTTGAAACCAAACACCGGAAATGTTTTCAACTTTGGGTACGGTTAAAATTTTCCACAGACGGTTTGCCCGATCGTAATATTCCGAACGGATGGTGACAAAGATGTCCTTGCGAATCCAGCGAATTATTTTGCCGTAGCCCGTATCTTTGGCAATTTGTTCGGAGGCGGGCAGGCATTCAATTTTAAAACAGTCGTAACCATCGATTTTTTCATCGTCCAGACGTTTGTATTTCCAGTCGTTCAGCTTGGGCTTGCCGATATCGTAATAGGTAAAATCGGAAGCCATGAAATTGCCGCCTTTTCCGCTGGAAGCAATACGTTTGATGCGGCGCAAGGCTGGCAGGTAAAGATAGCGGTCGTCGTCGCTGTTTTGATGTTCAATAATCAGAAAGGCCGTGCCCTTAACATCGGCAGGCGCCACAAAGCGCATGAGCATGTCGCTTTCATTGGCATTGCGTTTGCGGCTGAACATTTTGATTTTTCGAATACGCTGCTGTCCGCGTTCGTTCGTTAAAATCAACGTTACCTGGCCGACCATGTCCTTCCAACTGCTTTTGTTCAGCGCTTTTTGCATGATTTGACGGCCGGTTAAGGATTGGGCCTGTAATGCACCGAAGGTGAATAACAGGCTTATAATCAATAAGTTTTTTACGCTTCGCATGGCGGTATCTCCTGATAGTTCGATGACAATTGTTGTTGATTTGTTAAATCGTTAATTGGCTGTATGAGACTAACTTTTCTCCTATTAGCGATTCGAATTTCAATTTTTTATTGTTTCAGATTAATTTTAAACACCAGGAACATGACCGGTAAAATGGCAATGGCTCCGAAACAGGACGTAAACATGGCGATGGCGATTAACAAGCCCATTTCTTCCACTCCCGTAAAAATGGAAAACATTAAAATGGCAAAGCCAAGCCCGACGGTTAAGGCGTTCAAAATAATCGGCACACCGGCATCTTTTAATGTCAGGCGAATGGCATCCGGAATGGTTCGTGCCGATTCCAACCGGTAGCGGTGAATGAGATGCACCGCGTAATCCACGCCAACGCCAATGGCAATGGATGAAGTGAGCATGGTGACAATATTCAACGGAATGCCGGCCCAGCCCATGAATCCGAAATTAAAAATCATGGCAAACAGCAAGGGAATGGCGTTGAATAAACCGATACGAACAGAGCGGAATAAAAGACTGGTGACGCCGATGACCAGCAAAAGAGAAACCAAAATGGAGTAGAATTGGCCTTTAACCACCAAATCGTTAATGGCTAAAAACAATTCCGATGTACCTGTCAGTTCCACGCGGGCGCCGGTGAAATGCGCTTTAATCCAACTCCGTACTTCATGATCAAGGTTGCGTAAAACATTGCTGGATTCCGTATCCAAGAAGGCGTTAATACGTGCCGTTTTGTATTCGTAATCCACCAAATTGGCAAAATCGTCGGGTTTGCCGGACATTTCGTACAATTGCAGATATTGGGCGATAACTTCTCTTCCCGGTACTTTAAACGTCACCGGAACCTGTACCCATTTGCCGCCCTTTTGCACCCATTCCGTACCTTTTTCCGTAACCGTATCATCAGGAATGCGGTCGTAAGCGGGATTGTTAGCGTGCATGACTTTGTTCATGCGTTTGATGAAATCCGCAATGGAAAGCGTACCGCCGACATGCGGTTTGGTTTTCAGGAAAGCCTCCAGAGCCGCCATTTGTTTCAGGACTTTAGGCACCTTGATTTGGCCCGCGGAATCGCCTTCCACCATGATGCTTAAGAAAGTGGTGCCGCCGAAGTTTTTGTTAATTTTTTCGAAATCAACCCGGGCCGGATGGTGCTTCGGAAAATTGTTAATTGTATTGTTTTCGAGCTTAATGCGAGGCCAGCCTAAAACGGAAAGCACGATAATAGCCAAAATGACACCCGCCATGAGAC
>JALWEA010000226.1 GCA_027039465.1 Calditrichia bacterium
AACTGTTTCCGTTCTTTCCCTGTGCGGACAGCAATAACTTCTACAGCCATTTTATGATCCTTCTTTATTAAATAATACCCAGTTCTTTGCCGACTTTATGTGTAATCTCAAGGACTTTTTCCAAATCTTCATCGGTATGGGTGGACATAAAACTAGTACGCAATAAGGCTTGATCCGGCGGTACGGCCGGACTGATCACCGCATTGGCATATACGCCTTCTTCGAACAGGCGCTTCCAAAATACAAAAGTCAATTCGTCATTGCGCACGTAAATGGGAATAATCGGGGTATCTTTGCTATGTCCGATATCGAATCCCAAATTCTTAAAACCTTCGCGCATTTTATCGCCGATTTCCAACAAACGACGCATGTGCTCGGGTTCGGTTTGAATAATTTCCAATGTCTTCATTACGGCGGCTGTGGCGGCGGGTGTGGGCGCGGCGGAAAAAATAATCGGATTGGCAAAATGCTTCATGTAATCGATGACGTAACGCGGGCCTGAGACAAACCCACCAATGGAAGCCAACGATTTACTAAAGGTACTCATTACAATATCAACCTGATCTTCCAGGCCTAAAAATTCGCAGGCACCCCGCCCGTGTTCACCTAAAACGCCAAGCCCGTGGGCCTCGTCAATGTAAACACGCGCATTGTATTTTTTGGCGATAGGCAATAATTGATCGAGCTTTACAATATCCCCTTCCATGCTAAAAACGCCGTCGCAAACAATAAGCTTAGCCGCATCTTCCGGAATTTGCGAGAGAACTTTCTCTAGACTTTCCATATTATTATGATGATAGCGCTTAATGATCGGATTAATGGCAGCTCGCGTTCCGGCATAAATGGATGCATGATCCGACTTATCCAGAATAATATATTCATCCTTACCAACTAAGGTCGCAATTCCACCCAGATTGGCCATGTAACCAGTGCTGAAAATCACGGCAGCTTCACGATTCATGAATTCGGCGATCTTTTCTTCCAATTGAATGTGCAAATCCAGCGTCCCGTTTAAAAATCGGGAACCGGAGCAACTGGTGCCGTAACGTTTGGTTGCCTCAACCGCTGCTTCAATTACTCGGGGATCATGAGTTAATCCCAAATAATTATTTGAACCAATCATAATAATTTCACGGCCTTCCATTTGCACTCGCGGGCCGTCATTACCCGTCAGAGGACGGAAATATGGGTATATGCCCGCTTCAATGGTTTCTTTGGCGCGTGTAAAATTGCGGCACTTATCAAAAATATCCAATTAAACCTCCAAAACTACAAGAAACTTTTCGAACACTCATTTAATGTAAATTAAATAAAATGTTAATATATTGAAAATTTTTTAACAATTAAAGGTTTGCTAATTTTAACAATCTTTTTTAATATAGATGAAGTTAACTATGAATGCAAGGCGCATTGTGGTAAGGAGTGGGGTCTTAGCGCAAAGGCGAACAAAAACAAGCACATTAAATGCGAGGTAAACACAGTGAAGGTATTCTTAACCGGAGCTACGGGATTTGTCGGCAGCCATTTGGCCGAGACATTGTTGGCCGAGGGACATCAGGTGCGTGCTCTTTTGCGTACCAGCAGTAATTTGCAATGGATTGCCGATTTAAATCTGGATTGTTTTTACGGAAATCTTTTCAATTCTCAGGAACTTGTTGCGGGATTAAAGGACACGGATACCGTCATTCACGTGGCGGGTTTGACCAAAGCTTTGAAAAACGAGGACTATTACCGTATTAATTACGAAGGCACCAGGAATTTAATCGATACGATTATTCAGCATAAATTGCCCGTTAAGCGCTTTGTTTACATTAGTTCGCAAGCGGCTGCAGGGCCTTCGGATTCCATGGAACCGCGCACTGAAGCCGATCCGCCGCGTCCGGTGAGTGAATACGGCAAAAGTAAGTTAAAAGCGGAAGAATACGTTCTCAGTAAGAAAGATCAATTACCGATTACCATCATCCGGCCGCCTGCGGTTTACGGACCGCGCGATACGGATATCTTTCGTTTTTTCAAAACCGTGCGCATGGGTATTATTCCCAAGTGGCAAAATCGTGACAAGTATTTGAGTTTTGTTTATGTCAAAGATTTGGTTCAAGCCATTGCTTTAGCGGCTTCGCATCCCAAAGCCAAAAATAAGATTTATTTTGTGGCTGAGCCCCTTCCGCATTCGTGGGACGAAGTAGCCTACGAAGCGCTTAAGTTTTTCAAGAAGCAGGCCATTCATGTACCCATTCCCCTGGCTTTGGTCAAGAGCATTGCTTTCCTTTCGGAGCAGTGGAGTAAAATCACTAAAAAGCCGTCTATTATCAATCAGCAAAAAGTAGCGGAACTATTGCCTGATTTTTGGATTTGTTCGCCGCAAAAGATCAAAAAGGATTTGGGCTTTGAAGCGCCGACACCTTTGTCAAAGGGCGTTCCCGAAACATTGCAGTGGTACTTGGAGCAAGGATGGCTGTAAGCGTGAATAAAAAAACCCGTTCCCGATGAAATACCAAAAACGAAACGAGCAAAAAACACTTTACGACGAAATCGCCAAATTCCGCAAGCGACGAATTTTGTGGGCTATTGTCTTAATGCTCATTAGTACGACCGGCCTCATTATTCCTATTGTCCCCGGCACCTTGCTTTTCCTGTTTGCGCTGGCTTTGGTGCGGCCCGGATTGATGGCCAAATTACGACGCTATTTTGGAATTAAATAAAAAAGGAATGGCCTTTTACCGAGATAAAAGGCCATTCCATTCCATTAAACTATTTTTAAACAATACTACAAATTTTTCAATTCTTTAATTAATTCCGTAACCATTTCTTTGGCATCACCAAACAACATCATGGTTTTGGGATCGTAAAACAATTCGTTGTCAACACCGGCAAACCCGGGACTAAGACTGCGTTTAATGATCATTACCGTGCGCGCCTTGTCCACGTTTAAAATGGGCATGCCGTACAAAGGACTATTGGGATCCGTTCGGGCCGCAGGATTAATCACATCATTGGCCCCGATCACCAAAGCCACATCCGTATTCTGGAATTCATCATTAATCTGATCCATTTCGTACAGCATATCGTAAGGCACATCCGCTTCGGCCAACAGCACATTCATGTGTCCTGGCATGCGTCCGGCCACGGGGTGAATGGCGTATTTAACTTCGATACCTTTTTGGGTCAACAATTGATCCAATTCATGCAAAACGTGTTGCGCCTGTGCCACGGCCAAACCGTACCCAGGTACAATAATCACCGATTGAGCGGCTTCGAACACCGTGGCCGCATCTTCTGCCGTGTATTGGGCCACTTCCGATTTATCTTTGCGCGCACCGCCTGTACCGCTACTGCCATCCGTTCCGACCGCGCCGAACAGGACATTGGCCAAAGAGCGATTCATGGCCTTGCACATGATATTGGTCAGAATAATGCCCGAAGCGCCGACCAAAGCCCCGCTGATAATTAACACATTATTGGACAGCACAAAACCGGTCATTGCCGCGGCCAAACCCGAATAGGAGTTCAAAAGCGAAATTACCACCGGCATATCCGCGCCGCCGATGGGAATGACCGAAGTAATACCCAAAATGGCAGCCAAACCGATAATAACCAACAAAAAAGTCTCCACACTCGGATTGTACACAAAGAATCCGCCCAAGACCAAAGCGCCAATCAATAAAATACCGTTGGCAAATTTCTGCCCGGGAAAGGTCACCGGCGCTCCTGTAATCAGTCCCTGCAATTTGGCGTAGGCAACCACGCTGCCCACAAAGGTGACCACACCGATCAACAAACTTAAAACCAATGTTACGCTCACGTCCGTGGTCATTTGGGCGCCGGAACGAATGTATTCCGAATAAGCCACCAACGCCGAAGCCGCACCGCCGAAACCGTTAAACAAAGCCACCATTTGCGGCATGGCGGTCATTTCCACTTTGCGCGCGGCATAAGCGCCGATGGCCGCACCGATCACAATTCCGGCAATGATGTAAGTGAAATCCAAAATCTCTTTATCCAACAATGTTACCACAATCGCCAATAACATGCCCAGCATGGAAAGAAAATTCCCTTTGCGCGCGGTTTTGGGTGAACCCAAATATTTCAATCCCAAAATAAAAAGAATAGCCGCGACCAAATACGTCAGTTCTGTAAGTATCGTCATCATGCTGCTCCCTGCTTTTTATTTGGCTTTTTGTCTTTTTTAAACATCTCCAGCATGCGATCGGTCACCATGTAACCACCGACCACATTGATGGTAGCCGTAATCACCGCCAGCAAGCCCAAAATTTTGGCAATTTGCGAGTGACCTGCTCCGGCGCTGATCAAAGCCCCCACAATGGTAATGCCCGAAATCGCATTGGAACCGGACATGAGTGGTGTGTGTAACAACGGCGGTACCTTGGTGATGAGTTCAAAGCCAACAAAAATGGCCAACACAAAAATGTACAATGATACCATTATCCCTTCCATGCTACTTTCCTCCTTCTTGCATTACGGAAGCAACCCATTCGTTGACAATTTCGCCCTGACGGGTAATGCATGATTTTTTGGTGATTTCGTCTTCAAAATCCGGCTGATCCTCTTTAAACACGTGCTTGAACAGATTGGTAACCGTTTTGGAATACAACTGGCTGGCATGAACCGGAACCGTTGCCGGAATATTAACGGCGCCTACAATGCTAACACCGTGTCGCTCAACGGTTTTACCCGCTTCGGTTAAAGCGCAGTTTCCGCCCTGCTCCGCCGCCAAATCGATAATCACCGAACCCTGTGACATCAATTGCACCATTTCTTCGGTGATCAATACCGGCGCTTTTTTACCGAAGATCTGCGCCGTCGTAATTACCACATCCGTTTGATGCAAGCGTCCGGCAATGGCTTCCCGTTCTTTTTGCAAAAAGGCGTCGGACTGCTCCTTGGCGTAACCGCCCTCGGTTTCCACGTCTTCTTCCGGCAGCTCCATCTCGATGAACTTGGCGCCCAAACTCTGCACTTGTTCCTGAACGGCGGGTCTGGGATCAAACGCTTCAACCCGCGCGCCTAAACGTTTTGCCGTGGCAATGGCTTGTAAACCGGCCACCCCGACGCCCAGAATCAGTGCGTTCACCGGCGGGATGGTTCCGGCGGCCGTCATGAGCAACGGAAACATTTTACCGAGCAGATTGGCGGCCATCAAAACCGATTTGTAACCGGCAATATTGGCCATGGCGCTCAGGGCGTCCATGCTTTGTGCGCGGGAAATGCGAGGCACAAACTCCATGGAAAAAGCCGTAATTTTTTTCTTTTGTAAGATTTTAATCAGCTCCGGTTGTTGCAACGGTGCCAGAAAACCGATGAGCGTTGCCCCATCCTTAAGCATCTCCGCTTCGTGCATTTTAGTCAAAGGATGCATCATCGGCGGCTGGACTTTAAACACAACGTCAGCCTGCCTGTACAATTCCTGTGCGTTATCCACAATGGTCGCACCGGCTTCGCGATACGATTCGTCGGGGAAAAAGGCGGCCTGTCCGCACCCTTTTTCCACAAAAACTTCATGGTTTAATTTTGTTAGGGTCGAAACCAAAGCAGGCACCAACGCCACGCGCGTTTCACCCGCTTTAACTTCTTTGGGAATTCCGATCTTCAACGTTCTTCCTCCGATTTTTTTAGGTTAAGATATGTATATCGTTTTTTAAGGCAAAAATATTTCCTGATGGTTAATTTTTTCTGAGGAGTTTTAAAAGATTGGCAATATTTAATTGGAAACAGGAACTGGGCACTGGGAACTGGTTGAATGGATGAATGGTTAAATGGGATCGTTATTCGTGTATTCGTTATTCGGATATGGGTTGAATTGTTGAATAGTTAAATGGGAATATTGTTATTCGTTAAGGGTTGTCATTGCGAACGATCCCGCGAGCCTGCGAGCGGGAGAGTGAAGCAATCCCTAACATTATTAAGAACATTCCATCAACAATGGGACGGTGCCGCTTTGGAGGAGATTGCTTCGGTCGCAAGCTCCCTCGCAATGACAGGTCGACAGATCGCGCTCAACATCAAAGCGTCGTGCCCAACCAGTAGGCCAGGCTCATCAACAAGCCCGTAAAGAAATGCACGCCAATGGTACTGACATTCACGCGCAACAATTCATAAGGTAATTTACGCCGGTCGGCCTGCGGACTGTTCCATTGTTTCAGCCACTCTTGTCCCCACTTAACGGCCTTAAAGGTTAACGGTGCAGGCAACAGGGCAATAAATACAAACGGCGTGGAAAACTCGGGTTTAAAAAATCCGATCACCGCCAGCATAAAAATAAAACCGAAACTAATAACATTAAAAACAACGTACATTAAAAAGGGTTTTTCGTACCAAATTTGGTCGTCATCGAACGAAGCCAAACGAACCACCCATGTGTTTTTACCGACCTTGGCATCGGCCGGCAAATCCTGGAACTGGTTAATCCAGACCACCAGCATAATTAAAATGGCAACGGGAATGGAAGCCAGCAACGGTTTTTGCCAGTGCCACAAAGCCAATTGATTGTGCGTCAAAGGCTGGGTCAACACAAAATGCGTGCCCAAAACCATAATCGGCCCAAAGCCCAACGCAATGGAAAATTCCCCAAGACCGCGATAGCCCAGACGGAACGGATCCCAGGTGTAAAAGGCACCCAAAGCCACACCTAAAAATCCCAAATAAATCAGCAGACTGTTGCCGAAATAGGCGCCGGAAACCGCTTTGTTCAAATACAGGCCAATGGCTATTGTCAGCGCAAAGGACAAAACAGCCGCCCAAAGCACTTTAAACGGTTTAAGCAAACCGGCTTGAATCACCCGGCTGCCTCCGTTGAACGGGCTGAAATTTTGATTGATCTCGTCGTTGCTGGAAGTATGATCAAAATAATCGTTGGCTAAATTGGTACCGGCATGCGCCAAAATACCGCCGATTAAAATCAGCCAAAACAAGCTCCAATTCCAGGCGGAACGCATGCCCGCATGGAACAGATCGCCCCAGGCAATGACGGCGCCCAACAAAATCGGGACAATCGTGGCCGTAAAAAACGGAGCGCGCACGGCACGAATCCACAATTTCAAACGATTCGCGAAACGCACCAACCCTTCCGTAATTTCGGACGGCGCATTTTGCGGAAATTCTTTTACTTCCGGAACGGCTGCAGGATCGGGTGCGACCAATTTAATGCGGATCGGTTTTAAGCGATAATAGCCAATCACCTTGTTTTCCAAAAGAAAAGGATCATTAAGCAGTTCGGGCGGCGCCAGATGTGCCTGCAAGATTGCTTTGTGCGCCGATTCCTGTTCCGCCTTGTCTTTAATCGGAAAGCAACGACCTTCGATGTGCAAGCTTCGTTTGTCGGAGCCGTCCGGCAAAGTAATGACCGCCTGAACATCGGGATTCAAGCGAATTTGTTCTGCGGCGCGATCGGTATTGAACGACCAAAAGATCAAATCGAAACCGTCACGGACAAAACCCTTTAACGAAGCCGTACTGACTCCGTCCATGGATGTTGACAACATCATTTGATGTGCCTGATCCAACCGTTGCAACAAATTCTGATCCGAATTCTGCATGTTTGTTTCCTCCTGCCCTAATTTTCCCGTAATCCTTGCGCAGTTTCGAACAAATTTACGACTTGATTTTCTATTGCCAAAATAAATTTATCTCGAATCGGTTGACATCAAAAATTTCCATCGGTTCTGGATCGAAAACAATGATATTCTTTTCCAACCGGTTCATTGATTATTTTCATTCAAACCGGAACTAATTTCCCGTTAGCATTGTTTTTTACAGCAAATTTGCCTAATTTTTGGAAAAATTTAAAAAAAGGAGATATGATGAAAAAGGCCATCAGTTTTGCCCTGATCACCCTTCTACTTTATAGTTGTGCAGCCTACAAACAATTAAAACCCGAGCCGGAAATCAATCCGCAGGAAAACGGTTTTATCGAGATAAAGAAAGACAGCAAAAACTTCAAACTAAAAAAAGACAAAAAATACTACATGGTTTTCCCTGCGGCAACCGCACCGGATGATTATCTGGTTCTGGATATTGCCAATAAAGACCTGTTCAATAGTTATTTAACCGAAACCTTTGATCAGGGAAAAGGCAGAATCATTGAAATTAAAGACGAGAGCCCCGAACCGGATCACCTTTCGGTTTATCCCGTTTCCAATAATGTACCGCGCTATTATTGGGTCATCGATCTTGTAAAACAGGATTTGGTTTTGAATATGCAATATCGCTACGTGGCTCGCTGGCGCTTTAAATTCGAACGGCGTTACAATGCATTCAAAAAATTATTGGAAGAAAATTCCGTGGAGCGCACACCTTACGAATCGCTGGGCATTAATGTGCAACCGGCGGATCTGAATCCCGCACAGGAAATCGAACAGATTACGGCCAAGAATAAAAATCTGCTCAAACTGAAAGCAGAACTTAAGCAGATCGAAGACATTTTCCCGGCCAATATTCGCAACACGAAGGACGAATCCTACCAAAATTTCGTACAATTGAAAAATCAATTGCAGGATGAGCTTTCCTTTCAGGAAAAGTACTTACAGGTGTTAAAGCTGATAAAGGAAGATCGCGAGAGCCGCAACAACATGGAAAAATTCTTTACCGCTCTTCCGGATTTTCTGCAATTTTTCAAATCCAAGGATCAATTTCCGGATAATGTCATCATCACGATTCGCGATCTTTTGAAAAAACGTTTGCAGCAGGTTGTTCCCTATTATGAGCAAAAATTAAAAGCCAAAAACGATGCCAAACGGATCGACAGCGCCATTCCCCAACTGGAAGAATTGTATCCGGCCGCCGGTTTGGTCATGAGCGAAGATTTCAAGAAACTCGGCGCTTTTGTGTTTGCTTACAACAAAATTGTGGATGACGTTTGGAAAGTCAAGAAAGAATTAAAGACAATTCAGGAAAAGGTAAGACAGCAAAAGAACATGCCGTCCAATTCCTTTTTCTCGGATATCGTTACCCGACTTTCCAAAATGCTCTACACCATGCCCAAGGCAAGCAATCCGGCTTTCCAACCTTACCGTAATTATCAATGTGTTAAGCAACTAGCCAAAGAAATCAAACGGGTGCAAAATTCCATCAACACATTGCTATCCAAATATCGACGCGCCGATGCGCTTGTTCCGGAAATCAATGTTTTAAAAGAACGCAATGATCTGCACGGTATTTTAAGCCTGCTGAAGAAAAACAAAGACTTGGATTTTCTGCTGCCTTTGTATTCCAAATTAGACGAAGAATCACTTAACAAGCAGGCCACGGCGATCCAAAACGCTCTGCAATCGGAAAACTGGGCCTTGGCCGACGAAGCTTTGAAGAATCTTTACAACGATCGGGATTTTATCAATTACGGCAAAATCAAACCGCAAAAAATCAAACTGGCGAAAAAGTTGGAAAAGGCGCTCATCGATGCCATTACCCAAAAATCAAAGCAGCGCGCCAAGCAATTCATTCTGGAAAATTTAAACAATGTACAGGACGTGGAATCGCTCTACGAAAATCCGGCTTTCCAACCGGTTTACCAACCGTCCTTTTTTGTGCCGGGCACCAATGCCCAGGCCCAGATGCAGGCTTTGAACGAAGCGTTGACCGCACTTAAAACTCTGACCTTTCCCAAGTCGGCCATTGAAAATTTGTACAAACAATTGATTGCCAATCCGGATAATCAGGGCGTTGCCAAAGCCAGGGCCATTGTTGTTCACGGTAAACATTACCGCGGCGACGATGCCACCGTTAAAAATCGCGTGGCAGAATGCGATCCGCAAATTCCGAAACTTTTAACCAAACCCAGAAGCTATCGCCGTATTTTTGCCCTGCCCGTAACTTCCAATGCCCAGGGCGCCAACACCTACTTATTCAAAGTGAATCTTAAAATTCCGTCCCCGGCGCAATTCCCGGTGTTTGATGTTTACATTCGTCTGCCCAAAAACCTAGCGCAAAAGGCCGGTTCCAAGCAATGGTACGAAAGCATTACCTTTAACGGCAAAATCATTAAAAATGAAGGCCGTTACATGATTACCGCACCAGGACCGGCAAACAATTACGAATGTCAGGTCGGGCCGTTGCAAATCGTTAAAACCAGCAACAATATTTTAACGGTACGTTTTAAGAAGGCGGGTCTTAAGGTCTATCAGGTTAGCGTGATGGCTCAAAAGCCGATCATTAAAAAACATTAAACATTAAAATCGGAGCAAAATAATGGAAAAAACCGTATCCAAAAAATCCATCGATAAAAAATATTGGTTTATCGGCGGAGGCGTTCTGATCGTCATCGCCGTGGCTCTGTATTTTATCCTGTCGCCTAGTTTGAAAGGCGAAATCGTCATTCCCTACATTTCGCATCAAAAACCGATCATGGATCCGCACCTGCCCAGCAATGTTCCCATTGCCGATAAATTGGACGAAGTGCTTTACGACGGCCTGTTCAACATTTCGGCCAACTCCAGCGGTGTGACTTACGAAGACGGTTTAGGCGAATTGGTTGGCATCGATGCCAACAATGTGGTGACCGTACGCCTGAAGCCCAATGTTAAATGGCATGACAGCTACAAAATTCTTTTAAACAAAGGCGATATTGAAATTACCCCGCAGGAAGCCGTAATGTTCGTGGCCAATGATCTGCGTTTTACCCTGAAACGCATTCAACGGTTGGGCAGCCTTTCTCCGGATTACATTTTGGTGGGTCAGGCCGTTGACAATTTCGATTTTATCGGCCCGGACGACAACAATGAAATCAAGTTCAAATTCAAAGGCGACCGCACATGGACCGAAGACGATATTAAAGAAGTATTATCCTTTAAAATTCTACCGCACACCGCGACCTACAATCAATTGAATTATACGGATGGAACCGGCCCTTACATGTATGCCGGTGAATACAAAGATGTCATTTATTTTCCCAAGAATCCGGCCGGACCGGCCCATATCGGCAAAGTGATCCTGCAGCCGTTTATCGACAACAGCACTTTTACAACGGAAATGAGTCGCGGCAAAATCAACACGCTCTTGCGCACGCCGTTCGGAGCTCTTTCACCGATTTTAAGCGACACGTCCGACTTTTTTTACAAATCGAACATCAGCAATACCTTTTTTGCCATTTTCTTTAATGTGCAACGGCTGAACCGCGCACAACGTAAAGCTCTGCGCAGCCTGATCGACAACAAAAAAATCATGGACCGATTTTACAAGGTTGGCAGTAAACAGCAACGGCACATCGTGGATTACAAAGGTAATCACGATAATTATGACGACTATTTGAATTACAGCATTTTCCCTTCAAGTTCCTATTATGTGGAAGAAAAGATCGTAGAGCCGGACACCTTGCCTGCCACAGCCGATCTCTCCGTTTTGCCGGATACGGTACGCATTGTCACCTCGTTGAATTACGGCTTTCGCGAAGAATTGTCGGAATTGGTGGAAATTTTAAACGATCCTTCCGTTACCAAAGGTCGTATTAAAGCAATGGCCGTGGGCAACGAAACGATTAAAAAAGGCGACTACGACGCGGTTTTGGTTCCGGTGACCAACTACCGCAGCAATTTTATGTTCGATCTGTACGATATCTTTTTACGGGAACCGGATTTGGCCACCCACAAAATCCACCTGATCACCGATTCCGACGGTTTCGGCCATCGGGCCATTAACCTGGCCTCATTCCAGGCCGACAAAAACTTTTTCAGGTTGGATGCGGTCCAAAACTCGCCCGAACATGACGACATCGTAAAACTTTTGAAATACATTTTCACTTTTATGTCCACGCGTGAAATCGGCGATAAACAGGCTTACGCGCGCATGATCGATCAACTGGATCAACAGATGGCTTTGGGCAGTTATTTATTTTCATTGCCGTCACTTGCCTACTTTAGTACGCAATTCGATCCCAACACCATTCAATTGTACGGTGTGGCTTCGCAACTTTCGACCATTGAAAAATGGCAGGAAAAGAAAAAATAACGTTTTGCAGAAAACCATGTACCAGGCCGCTACCATGCGGCCTTTCTTAATCCATTGAAATAATCTCGGAGGAAACGGTGAAAGCATTGATTACCAGCGGAGGACGCGGTACGCGTTTGCGTCCTTTAACGCACACTCAAAACAAGCATCTTATACCCATTGCCAACAAACCCATCATTCATTATGCCATAGAATATTGCGCCGAAGCGGGCATTACGGATATCGGCATCGTGCACAACGCCGACTCCGACGCTATTCCCAAAGCCCTTGGCGACGGTTCTCAATTCGGTGTAAAACTGACCTTCATTCCGCAGGAAGCGCCGTTGGGATTGGCCCATGTGGTTAAAATTTCACAGGATTTCATCGGTGACGAACCGTTTGTCTTTTACCTTGGCGACAACATGGTCGTGGGCGGTTTGCGCAAATTTATTGACGAATTCGAGCGGCAGCACAGTAATTGTCATTTAACCCTTTCAAAAGTCAAAGACCCGCAGCGTTTCGGCGTGCCGGAAATTAAAGGCAATCGCATTGTGCGCATCGAAGAAAAGCCCAAACAACCGAAAAGCGATTACGCCGTCACCGGAATTTACATTTACGATTCGTCCATTTTTGAAGCGGTGAACAACATTAAACCCAGTGCACGCGGCGAATTGGAAATTTCCGACGCGCATCAATATTTACTGGATCACGGTTACAAAATTACGTATTCGGAAATTACCGGCTGGTGGAAAGACACCGGAAAGCCTTATGATCTTTTGGAAGCCAATCGTTTGATTTTGGATAATCTTGAACCGAAAGTCATCGGAGA
>JALWEA010000227.1:0-10244 GCA_027039465.1 Calditrichia bacterium
CTCTTTGGCGCCTTTGAACATGCCCTTGATCAATCCGCCGTATTTCTGCTCCAGCGCCCACAACTTGGCAAAGCCCGCTGCCGTGCTTAATTGTTCCGGATCTCCGGCATACACACCGGCCACAAACGGATTGATGGCATAATCCAAAAATTCATCACCCAAACGGTAGCGGACAAAATCCGCCAACGAAACATCTTCGGCCTGGGTAGGCGGAATGAAGGGTTCTTTGAACAACCGCAGTTTGGCCTTCCAGCTAAAAAGAGAGGTTTTTAGGAAGGCTCCCGGTTTGAGCGGCAGAACATGCAATTGACCGTCACGCACGATGAAACGATTGTCGCTCAAAGGATTAGCGTACACCTTCTCCTCTTGCAGACCCAAATTGTCCACCATTTGGCGAAGTTCCTGCGATGTTTCCAGCGTGCTGTTCGGGCCTAAATCAATCAGCCACTGCCCTTCTTTTTCCGTGACAATGGAGCCGCCCGCATAGTCGTTTTTTTCGAACACCTGCACGTTAAAACCTTTATTCCGCAACAGCCAGGCCGTGGTCAAACCTGAAATTCCTGCGCCGATAACGGCAACTGACGGTTTTTGCATCGTTGTTTCCTCACTTCATTTTAAGCGATTCTTCGAACCCGAATCGAACGCTAAGGCAACCGGTTGTCGAGTAGTTCCGAGAATCGGGACGTATCTAGACACGGTTGTCGAGTGTTCCGCCTTTGCGGAATGTATCGAGACACGGTTTCCGCGCCATTGTTTTACACATTTTCACGTACCAGTTGAGCCAGCAAATTAATAAAATCCGGCTCGCTGTTCAAAGCCTTTAAACGCACAAATTCCTTGATTCCATGCTGCAAAGCCAAATCGCGATACAACATACCGATCTCATAAACGGTTTCCGAGTTATCCGCCGTAAAGCCCAACGGATAAACAAACAAACGCGACAGACCCGCTCCGGCCAGCTCCAATATTTTTTCATCGGTAGCCGGTTCCAGCCATTTCACCGGCCCGATTTTACTCTGAAAGGCCAAATGAACGGTCACCCGCTCCGGCAATTCTTTTTGCAAACGCTGCACCGCCAAACGCACTTCGTCAAAGTAGGGATCGCCTTTTTGCAAATGTCGTTGCGGAATGCTGTGAGCGCTCAGCAACAATGTTAATTCGTTTTCTTCGTTTTGCAGGAATTCATTCAGTTGGCGCACGATATGCCCTGCCGTTAAACGAACAAAATCCTGCCGTTCCCCGTAGCGCTCAATGTATGTAATTCGCTCGGCCGGAATCGACAATTTTTTAGTCAGCCTCCGAATTTCGCTATCGATGGAACCGGAAGTGGATGTGGCAAAAAACGGGTACATGCTCAGCACGATCAAGCGTTCGTAACCATCACGATGAATGTCGTCTAACACGCTTTGCAAGGAACGATGCCCATAACGATTGGCCGGAAACACGTGAAATTGCCTTCCTTTGTCCGCTCCGTCATTTAAAGTCCTTTGCAGCGCTTGCGCCTGTTCCCGCATGATTTTGTGCAACGGTGTTTTCCCGCCCAATTTGCGGTAGATTTCAATACTCTCGTCCTTGCGTTTGCGGGCGATCATTTTGGCCATCATCCGCCGCGCAAATCCAGGCATGCTCACATCGATAATGTGCGGATCGCTAAAAATCTGAAAAAGGAACGGTTCCACGGCTTCCAGCGAATCCGGCCCGCCCATATTAGCCAAAAGAACGGCAATGTTCATCAATTCCCTTTGCGCTTCATTGTTTTTCGTGATTCGTTATCCGTAAATCGAAAATCTGTGCATTTGAAGTCCGGCAAAGCTTAGGTTTACATCCGCAATCCCGCTTAACGTTCAAAGACAAACGCTCTCACCGATCATCCCGTCAAACCGTGCGCGAAAACTGCGGTTTGTTTTCGGTTTTGCGTTCCAGATAGGCGTCGAACTGCATGGCAATATTTCGGATCAGCAATCTTCCCGCCGTGGTTACCTTCAGTTCATTGCTGCCCAATTCAATTAATCCGTCTTCCTGAAAGGGCACAAGTTTATTCAACGCCTTCTCAAAATAGACGTCAAAATCAATGGCGTATTTTTGTTCGATCTTTTCCTTTTTCAGGCGGAAATTACACATTAACTCGGTAATCACTTCCCGACGCAGAATGTCGTCTTCATTCAAAATAACACCGCGAAACACCGGCAATTCGCCACGATCCATATACTCATAATATTCATTGAGCTTTTTGACATTTTGCACGTACATGTCCGAAAGCATGCTGATGCTGGTGATGCCGAAGGCCAGCACGTTAAGTCCTGCGTGCGTGGAATAGCCCTGAAAATTGCGGTATAGCGTGCCTTCGTTCATGGCCAATGTCAGCTCGTCGTCCGGTTTGGCAAAATGATCCATACCGATGTACACGTAACGCGATTCAGTCAGTTTTTCAATGGTCAGTTTCAGAATATTCAACTTTTCTTCCGGCTTGGGCAACCATTCGGATTTGATCAAACGCTGATGCCGAAAGATTTGCGGCAGATGGGCGTAATTAAACACCGCCAGCCGATCGGGATCAATGTCCAAGATTTTATCCAGCGTCTCTTCGAACGATTGTACCGTTTGAAACGGCAAACCGTACATCAGATCGATATTTACGCTGTGAAAGCCAAGCTCCCTCGCCCAGTCCACCGTTTGCCGCGTAATGCTCTCGGGCTGAATGCGATTGACCGCTTTTTGAATTTTGGGATTAAAATCCTGCACGCCCATGCTGCAGCGGTTAAAACCCACATCCCGCAAAGCTTTTATATGATCTTTCGTCAGTTCGCGCGGATCGATTTCCACACTGATTTCCGCATCGTCGTCAAAACCGAACAGATCGCGGATGGTAAAACCCAGTTTGCGGATTTCGTCCGGTAGCAGATAGGTCGGCGTGCCGCCGCCCCAATGCAATTGTTTGATTTTTCGCTTCGAATTAATGTGCGGCCGCATCAATTCCATCTCTTTAATCAAATAGTTCACATAATAGGCGATCTTTTCCCGATTGTGGGTTACCATCATATTGCAGCCGCAAAAATAGCACAATGTGTCACAAAAAGGAATGTGAAAATAAAGCGACAGCCCTTCGTCCGCCTTTTGCGCATCGTCTTTTTGAATATGTTCCAGATAATCCTTGGCACCAACGCCTTCATGAAAATAAGGCGCCGTGGGATAGCTGGTGTAGCGTGGGCCTGGCTGATCGTATTTCTTAAGCAGCTCGATGTCCACATCTATTTTTGTTTTTAAAGCCATGATTCTTGCTCCGTTGTTTTATTTTTAAAAGCCATCGGCAACTGGTATTCTGAACCCGACGCGTCGGGAGAAGAATCTCTTTAATGCGTTGCAACTTTAAAGGAGATTCTTCGCTGACCTACTACTATTGACATATTGCGGCGCGTCCGTCCCTCGATACGATTCTGCCTTTCATCTTGCGATGGTCGAAGTAAGGGCCAAGCTAACAGCGTCACCGACTACACAAACAATAATTTACAAATAACGAATATACGAATACACGGTTAACGAATAACGATTTATCTATTCTCCATTTAACAATTCAACGATTTAACCATTCTTTACTTGCGATGCAACCGCTCGCTTAGCCTGCGTACTTCCTCTACCAAAAATTCTACGTTTTCCAAAGGAACATCGTGCAAAATACCGTGTCCCAAATTAAAAATATGTCCCGATTCCGCACCGAATACCTGCAATACCCGCTCGACTTCCCGACCAATAGCGGATCGATCGCCGTACAAAACCGTCGGATCGAGATTTCCCTGCAAGGCAAATTCGTCGCCGAACAACTTTTTGGCCTGCGCCAGATCGGTATTCCAATCCACGCCCAAAACGTGCGCCGGACTATCGGCCAACTGAATGAGGTGATCCATGCCGCCCATGCTAAACAGAATAACCGGCGTTTGAATGCTTTGGCGAATTTCGGCGGCAATGGCGTTCAGGTACTTACCGGAAAATTCTTCAAATAAATGTACCGGTAAAACACTGCCCCAGGTATCGAACACCTGTACCACCTGAGCGCCCGCTTCGATCTGCATTTTCAAATAAGCCGTTACGGCGGCGGTTAGCTTTGTCAGCAATTGATGCAGCAATTCCGGCTGCGCGTACAGCATGGTTTTAAGGAATTTAAAGTGGCGCGTCGGTTTCCCTTCGATCATGTAAGCGGCCAGGGTAAACGGCGACCCGCTGAAACCGATCAAAGCGGTCTGATCATCCAGTTCGCTTCGAATGTGTCGGACGGCCTGAGCCACAAAATCCAATTTCTCGGTCAAATCCTGAATCGTCAAATTTTCAATATCCTTGGCCGTACGCACCGGCGGTGAAAGTTTCGGGCCGTGATCTTCCAGGAATTCAAGCGTTTGTCCCATGGCCTCGGGAATGACCAGAATATCCGAGAACAGAATAGCCGCATCAAAGCCAAAACGACGAATCGGCTGCAGCGTCACTTCGGCTGCCAATTCCGGCGTCTTGCAAACCGTTAAAAAATCGTGTTTTTCACGCAAAGCCCGATATTCCGGCAAATAGCGTCCCGCCTGCCGCATAATCCAGATCGGCGTGCGCTCCACCGCTTCCTTTCGGATAGCGCGTAATAGCAAAGATTCGGATGCGTTCATGTATTTTCCTTCTTTTATCTCATGGTTAAAGAGTTAAGAGTGTAAGGGTTAAGAGTTGAGTGGTACAAGCTCCATGCACGATATTGGTTGTTATTTATTTGTACTTGGACATTGGAAATTCATTGTTGGATATTGGACATTCAACATTGTTTGCTACCGGTTGTCGAGTAGTCCCGAGCATCGGGACGTATCAAGACATGGTTGTTTGTTTAGCACATTGCTTAAAACTAATGCCCCCTTACACTCTTAACTCTTAACTCTTAACTATTAATTATTAACTATTAACCCCTTTCAAAAAACCCCTCCATCGCCTCCACCAAATGACTGCTGTCGCTGACCTTCGGTTGAATATCAACCGTTAAGCCTTCATCCGTCAGCGCTTTGGCCGTTACCGGCCCGATGGCGGCAATGGCGACTCTGCTTTTCTTAATTAAGTCTGTAACCCCGGCACCGGCTAATTGTTTCAAATAGCGAAAAGCCGAAGGACTGAAAAACGTCAGCACATCCGGCAAATTGCTTTGCAGCAACCGCAAAAAACGCTCTTTGTCAAAGTCGGGATTGGGCACGGTGCGGTAAAATTCCACGGCATCAACTGTGGCGCCCAGCTTGCGCAAACCATCCGGTAGCTCCTTGCGCGCAATGTCGGAGACGGGCAGCAAAAAACGTTGATGTTCAACCCCCAGCCGACCGAACACATCCAGCAAACCCTTGGCCGTGTACTCTGCCGGAATCACGTCCACGTACAATCCGGCCTTTTGCAAGGTTTTGGCCGTTTTGCTGCCGACCGCTGCGATCTTTGGCAATGCCCCCTGCAACGCTTCTTCACTCATCTGAGCCAGAAAATATTTGGCCGCATTTTCGCTGCCGAACACGATCCAATGGTACGTGTGCAAAGCCGAAAGTGCCCGATTACGGATTTCCGTTTTCTCCGTCGGGCGTGTGGCAATCGTCGGGAAAAGCAAAGGCTTGCCGCCCCGCTCTTCAATGGATCGAATAAGCCCTTTGGCCTGCTCGGCACGGCGCGTAATCACAATGGTTTTATTTTGCAATGTTCCCATCGCGAAAATCCTTTAACAATGACGCAGCGCCCGCCTGCAAAAGTTTTTGTGCCAAACGATGGCCCAATTCTTTAAATCGCGTCGGCTGACCGACTTCCGTGGCACGAATAATCTGTTTTCCGTCCACGCTTCCCACAAAAGCCGTTAAATGCATTTGGCCGTCCGTTATCTTTCCGTAAGCGCCCATGGGAAACTGGCAACCCGTATCCAATTCCCGCAAAACCGTGCGCTCGGCCATTACACATTGGTAAGTTGCCTGATCATTCAAAGCCGCCACAAGTCGTCCGGCCGACAAATCATCGCTGCGGATTTGCACGCCGATAGCCGCCTGTCCCACACTTGGAATCATGACTTCGGGTGCGAAAATCTGATACGGCACATCGCGAATTCCCAAACGCTCCAGTGCGGCGCGTGCCATGATGATGCCATCCAGATTCTGCTCGTGCAATTTGCGCAGGCGCGTGTGAATATTACCGCGTAAATCCGCCATCTGCAAATCGGAACGCAGGGCTAACAATTGGCAACGGCGACGGATGCTGCCCGTGGCAATTTTTGCGCCTTGCGGCATTTCATCCAACGTTTTTCCGTCCCTGGAAATGAGCACATCTTCCACCGGAGCGCGCGGCGGGACGGCTGCAATGGTCAGCCCATCCGACATGGTCGAGGGCAAATCTTTCAAACTGTGCACCGCAACGTCAATCCGTTCTTGCAACAAAGCCTGTTCAATGGTTTTGGTAAATACGCCCTGTCCGCCGATTTGCGTTAACGACGATTTGCGGTCGCGGTCGCCTTCGGTTTTGATAATGATGCGCTCCGTCTCTAAATTCGGAAAGATCCTTTTCAATGCCGACTCAACGTATTCGGCCTGCCACAAAGCCAATGCGCTGCCGCGCGTTCCGATACGTAAATTCACACTCATTCTTTCATTTCTCGATTTCATACAATTCGTGTAAAAATTCCAAATACTGCTCGTACAATTCCGGATTGCGGATATTCTTTTTAAGTAACTGAATATGTTGATGCAGTATTTTGTTCATCAGACTTTCCGTCAAATATTCGATCTGCTCCTTGCCGTCTTCCGGTAATCGGGAATTCAGACGTTTCAGTTCGGCCAGACGCAATTCTTCAAAATAATGCTTTAAACGGTGAATGATTTGCGACGAAGCGTGGGTGGACAGCCAATCGGTAAACTGCTTCACGTATTCCGTAATAATTTTTTGCGCTTTTGGGATTTCCTGTTTGCGCCGTCCCAAATTCATTTTGACCACTTCATTCAAATCGTCAAGGTTGTACAAGTACACATTGTCCAGCGCATCCATCTCAGGATCCAAATCACGAGGAATGGCCAGATCGATTAAAAACAAAGGATTGTACGGACGGTTTTTTAAATGCGGCTCCACCATCTCACGGGTCAGTACGTAATCCGTAGCCGATGTGGCCGAAATGATAATATCGGTTTGCGCCAGCAAAGACGGAATTTCATCCAAAGAAAAGGCTTCGCCTTTGAAGCGCTCGGCCAGTTCCGCCGCTTTTTCGAACGTACGATTGGCAATTAAAATGCGACCGACGCCCTTGTCCAAAAAGTGCCCGGCAGCCAACTCGGCCGTTTCGCCCGCGCCGATAAGTAAAACGGTTCGGTCGGCAAGACCGGTAAAAATTTTACGCGCCAATTCCACGCCGGCAAAACTTACGGACACCGCTCCATCCGAAAGAAACGTTTCCGAACGCACATGCTTTTGCGCCTGCAATCCGAAGCTAAACAGCTTATTTAACAAAGCATCGGTAGCGTGAATTTCGTGGGCTAATTGGTAGGCTTCTTTCACCTGAGCGGTAATCTGCGGTTCCCCGATGACCTGAGAATCCAATCCGGAAGCCACTTCAAAAAAATGATGCACCGCTTCCTTGCCCTGAAAAACATAAATGTATTGAGGATGGGTGAAAATCGTACTTTGCTTAAAGGTATTCAAATGCTCACGAATCGGTGGAATTTCTTCAGGCGTCAAGTCGCCGCTCAAATAAACTTCGGTACGATTGCAGGTGGAAACCGTAAGTACGCCTTTCAGATCGAATGCATTCAGCAACGATTTTTGTACCGCTATTTGCTCGTCTTTAGCAAATGCGATCTTTTCTCTGATTTCGACCGGAGCCGTTTTATGTGAAATCCCTATTAAAGTCAGGGGAATATGTGTATTCATTTTTCTCGATTAAACATTAATAAAATTTGTGAAACGATTTAATTAATAAAAACACCGTTGCTCCGCCGACGGACAGGAGCGAAAATCCAAAAATATTCAAATAGGCCATGGTACGCAACGACCATTTGCGGAATGTGGCTCCTAAATAAATCACCAAATACAAAAACCAGATAAAGTCCGTAAAAATCACTTTGGGATCTTTTACAAAAAAATGGCCGAACATTTGCCTGGTTTGCAAATGTCCCAAAAGAATACCCACTCCCATTAAAATAATACCGATCAGCACCGCGCGCTTGCTCATGTTCTCTAGATAGGTCACCGGCGGCAATTGTTCATACCAGCGATTAAAACGACGCTCTTTCATGTTCTTGTACTGAATGAGAAACATGATCGCATAAATAGCTCCGATCGCCAATGCCGTGTAGCCGATGATGTTAAGCGAAGCGTGAATGGCAAAGGTGGGCGTGGACAGCAACCGATTGTGTTCCGGCTGCCAATGATGATTAAAGGCCGCAATGAAAGCGGGGAAAAAAGCAAAAATCATGATAAAAAAACCGGAAGCCTTGTTGTTAAAGCTGCGCTCGATCAGGTAATAAACCAACAAAACGGAAAAAGCCAAAAACGATAAAGCGTCATAAGTGGATGACAGGGGCATACTTTTCAAATAAAGCTGGCGCAAGACAATTTCGGCTCCGTGAATAATCAATAAACCGAGCAAAAGCGTCTTGGTCCATTGCTCGTATTTTTTGTGCTTTCCGGTAAAGATCATGTAATAAACATAGACCAAACCCAGATAAAAAATCGGCAACAAAATACTCAAAATTTCACAAAATAATCGCATACCCGCTTCCTTTAATGCAAACCATAGCCCAGAATTTCATCGATTCTTTTCAGGTGGTTAAAATAAATATATTTTCAGCTAAAACAAAATTAGAATGATCGGTTAACCGTCGGTTTTTTAAAATTATTTTGCGGGAATCCAATCGGCGGCCGCTCGATTATCCGTAAGTTGAAATGTGAACATTTATTTTGATTTGGAAGGTTAATAAAAGTCCGGCGATCCAGGGCCGATCTTTTTTATTAATGCTAAGAATTAAATCGGATCCATTCTTACACCGCTGCCCAATCCTGTATTGTACTGCAAAACGGTAAATAAGGCCTTTGCCATTGAGCAGTAAAAAGAAAGATGAACTAATTGGGAACTGGGAACTGGAATTGGTTAAATGGTTGAATTGTTGAATGGGGAAATCGTCATTCGTATATCCGTTATTCGTTAATCGTGAATATTGCTTGTACAGTCGGCGGGGATTGCTTCGCTCCACTGCATTTCGCTCGCAATAACAGCATGGATGTCATCTCGAGGAGCGAGCGCAGCGAGTGACGCGGCGATCTCTTCCAAAGCGGCAACGGACGTAAGGGATTATTCTTTTTGTCCTTATTGTCGGGACTACTCGACAACTGGTTGCCTTTGTTCGCGTCCGGTTCCCGAGTGATTCTGCCAAACACGTAGGGGCGAAGTATTTCCCTAATAAATAAAGAAACAATCGATATCTTTGGTTGCACAACGTTAAATTTTTAAATTTGCAATGTCGTTGCGGAAATGCTTCGCCCTTACATCAAACATCCCAAGATGAAAAAGCGGAATCGTATCGCGGGACGGACATGCCACAATTATTTGGCAACCGGACATATAAATTCGCTCTAGTAGCAAATCGGCAAGGCACCTTACAGCTTTGCCCTTCTACCAAATCATCTCCGTCTGTATGGGGCAAGTAGAACTATTTTTTGGAACCCTTGTTGAGACTTAATCTAATATTTTAATTTCTTCAATATTTTTAAAATCTGATTTATTTTTCGTGGCAATTTTATCAATACCATTTGCTAATGAAATACTTGCTATTTCAAAATCGTGAATTTTTAGCCCTACAGGTTTATATTTTTTAAGAAGTTCGTAAAAAATCAGATGCGTTTTTTCATTTGGATAGAGGATAGTTATATCGGTTAATAATTCGGATAATATTCCCAAAGCGTCTATTACATTTATTCTAACGGTTTCTGCTCTTGTTAATACAACTAAAAATTCCGATAAATTTTTAGATGTCGTATATAATTCATTCTCAGGATCAAGTAAAATTTCCAAACTTTTTTGATGAAATTTGGAATCGGCATCTATTGAATAGATCAATATATTTGTATCAACAAGAATCCTATTACTCATAGGCCTTCTGCCTGATATTTATATTATCATATTGACCATGTAAATGCAACTTCCTGATTTTTCTTTTTATCATATTACGTTTATTTACGGTCTTTATATATTTTTCCACTTCATATAAAAGTTCATCAGG
>JALWEA010000227.1:10254-12409 GCA_027039465.1 Calditrichia bacterium
GATAAATATTATTTTTTACGAAAACAATATTACTTGGATTGACTATGAAAAGCACTATCATCCTAAAATCGGAATTGTATTGATGAGCGGACGCGCCACTTATTTGACTTAAATAGTCTTTCTCCTCATCATTTTTTGCTTATTTCATTTCCGAATCGTACTTTAGTTACTCAGATCAAAGTTACTAACTTTTTGAGGTTTGTATGAAGTATTTTCCGACTTTGTTTGTAACCGTTGTTCTTATTTTTACCGTGGCCTGCGCCAGGAATAATACGCAAAATCAAACATACCATGCTGCTAAAAATACCGACTGGGCCAAAGGTATTGTTTGGTATCAGATTTTTCCGGAGCGCTTTTACAACGGCGATCCGGCCGATGACCCTACCCCGGCGGAGGTGCCCGGTTCCGACTTGCAGCCTGGTTGGCGCATCCACCCGTGGACATCGGACTGGTACAAAATTCAACCTTGGGAACGCAAACAATCGGACTACTTTTATGACGTGGTTTTTACCCGACGCTACGGCGGTGATTTGATCGGCGTGATTAAAAAACTGGATTACCTGCAAAAATTGGGCATTGACGCCATTTATTTTAATCCCGTATTCGAATCCCCGAGTTTGCACAAATACGATTCCGAAGGCTATCATCACATTGACAACAACTTCGGTCCGGATTCCAAAGGAGATTTGCGGTGCGTGGCCGCCGCCCATGAAGCGGACGATCCCAAAACGTGGATTTGGACCAAGGCCGATTCGACCTTTTTGGAATTAATCCGTCAGGCGCACGCCAGAGGCATCCGCATAGTTATCGACGGCGTTTTTAATCACACCGGCGATCAATGTTTCGCCTTTAAAGATGTGGTTAAAAATCAGCAAAAATCCCGATATGCCAATTGGTACGATATCATTAGCTGGGACAATCCGAAAACGCCGCAAAATGAATTCAAATACAAAGGTTGGTGGGGTGTGCAAACTTTGCCCGAATTAAAGGAAGATGCCAACGGTATTGTGCACGGGCCTCGCGAATACATTTTCAATTGTACCCGTCGCTGGATGGATCCCAACGGCGACGGCGACCCTTCCGATGGCATCGACGGATGGCGCCTGGACGTGGCCGAAGAGGTGGCCAAACCGTTCTGGAAAGACTGGTACGCTTTGGTCAAATCCATTAATCCTGGTTCAATTACGGTTGACGAAATTTGGCATGTTGCTCCGGACTGGATTCGGGATAAATGCACCGATGCCATTATGAATTACGATTTTGCCCGTAATGTGGTGGCGTTTTTCATCAATCATAAAAAAGCTATTTCAGCTTCGGAATTTGCCAACCGCATGAATAAATTAAAAGAGAGTTACGGATTAAACCATTTACAACTGCTCTGGAGCATGCTCGATTCTCACGATACCGATCGTTTGCCTTCGCAGGTTTTAAATCCGGATCGTCCGTACAACAGCCAAAACTGTCCGCGTAACAATCCCGATTATGTGGTGCGCAAGCCTAATGCCGCCGAGCGGCAGATTCAAAAGCAAATCGTGGCTTTTCAAATGACTTTTGCCGGAGCGCCTATTGTCTACTACGGCGATGAGGCGAGTATGTGGGGCGCCGGCGACCCCGACGACCGCAAACCCATGCTTTGGCCGGACATGCATTTCGATCCCGAAACCCACCACCCTTTAAAAGGTAAAACCAGACCTGCGGATAAGAACCAATTTGACCCGAAGCTCTTTCATTTTTATCAACGGCTCATTCAAATCCGTCATCAAAATCCGGTGTTGCAAAGCGGTGATTTCAGGTTTTTGCCTAATATAAACTCGGACGATGTTTTTGCCGTGGTGCGTTCACTGAATAAATCGCGCGCACTTTTAATTTTTAATCGAAAAAATAAACCCGTGCCCGTTACGATTACGGATCCCGAATTGACACAAACGATTTTTATCGATGCCATTAGCCATCAAAAGATTAAGGCAAAAAACAGAAAATTAAACGTTATGGCAGGCGCGCGTGGTTTTCGTATTTTAATTGCCGAGGAATGAATCTTTTTGCCGAGTTTTTTCGTAATTAATCCCAAAAGAATAATTTTGGGGAGGATGGAATGGAAGCACTGATTTCAATTTTATTATTTGTTGTTTTGGCTTTGATCGTTTTAAAAGTTTTA
>JALWEA010000227.1:12419-12734 GCA_027039465.1 Calditrichia bacterium
TCTTTATGCTGACCTTGCCCTTAAAATTACTCGGCTTGGTCATTGCTTTGATTTTACTACCGCTTATTGCCATTCCGTTGGGGCTTTTTGCCGGATTAGCGGGAATCATTTTACTGCCCGTTGCTTTAATCGGGCCGTTGCTGCCGATTTTACTCATTGCGCTCGGTATTTGGGTACTGCTTAGGAATAGCTGATAACTATGAGCTTACGGATACTTGATCATTGAAATATTTTTGAATAACCAATATCCAATGTCCAATAATCAATGTCCAAGTATTACCTAAAAAGAAGCGTCCAACTTGGAAATTGGAAATT